>DAOOIV010000069.1:8046-11084 GCA_035384605.1 Phycisphaerae bacterium | reverse complement strand
GCCGCCCGTCTCACAGAGGGCCGACGAGGGCGTCGGCCCCACTTCACGGCGCGAGCTTGAACCCTCGAAAGACAGGGACCGCCCCTTTGACTTTCGACCTCGGGGCGCAAGAATGAGCGGACTATGACAAAAACGCACTACATGCTTGGATCGTTGCTCGTTGCGGCGAGCGCCCTGACCGTGGATTCGGCGATGGCGCAGGAGACCCGCCCGGCGCCCGACTGGCCGGCGGGCTGGACGGCAGCGTGGTCTGCGCCGGGAGCTGAACTGCGCCCGCTTCAGATCCTGCATGGTGTTCCGAAGGGCCAGGCCAACCCCGCGGCGATGGCTGCTCTGAAAGAGCTCGGCCTCGGCGGGATCGTCTGCAATGTCGCTTTCAATGACTACCTGGTCTCGGAGCCGAACTGGGCCACGCTGGTCAAGGCGATCGAAGCTTGTCACGAGGTCGGACTGCTGGCATGGATCTATGACGAGAAGGGGTATCCGAGCGGATCGGCCGGAGGTTTGGTGCTCAAGGAAAACCCTGTGCTCGAAGCTCTCGCCTTGGCCTACGACCCGTCGAGACCCGATCCGTTTATGATCCGACCGTCGTACGAGCACACACACGCGAGCAACAATTTCCACGCGGCGCGGCGATACATCAATCTGCTCGATGGCGCGGCGGTGAGCACCTTCATCGACAAGACACACCGTGCGTACTGGCAACGGATCAAGAGGCACTTCGGTGCGACCATCCCTGCGGTGTTCACCGACGAGCCCTCGCTGATGGCGGTCAACATCGGTCAACTTGGCGAGGAGATCCGAAAGAAGGTCCACGTGGACGACCCCGTGGATCCGGGCGTGCAGCCGCTGCCGTCGGTGCCATGGGTTGCCGACCTGCCCGACCAGTACCGCAAGCGTTATGGCGAGGACCTCATGGTCGTGCGCCTCAGCCTGTTCACCGGCGATGCCGAGGCCGATCGGCAGGTGCGACGTCGCTTTTGGGGATTAGTCGCCGATCTTGTTTCCGAGCGGTACTTCGGGCAGATCCAGGACTGGTGTCGCCGACACCGTGTTGCATCCTCCGGGCATATTCTCTGGGAGGAGAATCCTATCTGCCACACAGCTTTGTACGGCAACAGTCTCGAGGCATTGCGCCGGATGGACATTCCGGGGCTGGATATGCTGTCTTCATGGCCGCAGACGGTTGTATACGGCGGGTGGATGGCCGCTGTTTTGCCCGCGTCGGCGGCGATCATTGAGGGCCGCCGTCGCGTCATGACCGAGGTGAGCGATTTTTCGCAGACCCTGGCCGGCAAGCCCCCTGCGTCGCTCGCCGAGATGCAGGCAACCGCAGCATGGCAGGCGGCGTTCGGCGTGACCGAGTTCACGCTCTACTACGATCGTGCGAAGCGTCCGGCCCAGGAGTATCGGGCGTACAACGACTTCGTCGGCCGGCTCAACGCTTTGCTTCGCGATGCCCGGCTCGATCCCGACGTCATCCTGTACTACCCGATCCATGACCTGTGGGCGGACTATCTGCCGGTAGCCGGGCCGCTGAGACTGGAGACGCAATGTGAGCACTCGCAGCGACTGGTGAACTCATTCATGCGGATGGGGCAGCGTCTGGCGACTTCGCAACAGCCGTTTGTGATCGCCGATCACGAGGTGCTGGCGGCGGCCGAGGTGCGCGATAGCAAGCTGTGGATTCGCGATCACGCATTTCATGCACTGGTGCTGCCGGACGGTGCAGAGTTGCCGGAGGCGGCATCAGGCGTCGTAGCGAAGTTCAGGGATGCCGGCGGGCGGATCGTTCGCGACGAGTTGAAGGGCGAAGCGGCCCGATTCGATGGCGAAAACGAGACCGGCGCGAGTGGCCGACTTCAACCGGCGTCGGATCGGATCATCCTCGGGCGGTTCACCAGGGATGGCCGCGAGATCCTGCTTCTGGTGAATGTGGGGACACAAACGTACACAGGCAGGGTGTCGGTGCGTTCTCCGGGCACTTGGTGGCGCGCCGACCCGGCGAGCGGTGAGGTCAAACAAGAAGACGTCGCTCAAGGGGATGAGATCGGGCTTTCGCTTCCGGTGAATGCGACGGTCATCCTGGTCGGTCCCGCCTTCCGCAGGTAGTGCAGTGGCTCGGATTCACAAAACCGGGGTTCTTGATTCCGTTCCACGCGGCGGACGGCGTGCAAAGCACGCCCTACCGCGCCGCGTCAGGGCGAGAGCGGAATACCCAGGTCTTCGGCCTGCTTTCGGCAGGCGGCGTCGGAGCAGAGCCTGCGGAACTCGCCCATGAGAAGCGATGCACTCTCCTGCTCTCCTTCAATCTGGAGCATTCTCGCGGCAAGATAGTAGGGCCAAGGCTGGTCCGAATGCCTTTCTCCGTAGAGCCGCACGGCCTGTTTCATGCGCGGCAGCATCTCTCGGCGCGGACCTTCTTCTGCCCGAGCGGCCGATTCGACCCACTTGACGGCCGGACTCGGATCGCCGTCGCCCAAAGCCAGCATGGCGAGGGCTGCGTCAAAAACGGGATCATTCTCAAGCCGCCCCGCACATTCGTTCAGCAGCTTTCGCGACTCATTTGATTGCTGTCGCAAGAGCAGCGCCCAGGCCAGCGAGCACTTGAGGTCGGCGGCATCGGGCTCACGCCTCAGAGAGCCGGCCCAGAGATCGGCACCCGCCGCAAGTTGACCGCCTTCGACCAGGAGATCATAAGCGGTCCAGAGTGTCTGGCGGTCTGATGTGTCGGCCAGAGCCCGAACAAGGATCCTTGCGGCCTCGGGACCCTGCCCTCTGCTGATGAGAAGACCGGCCAGATTGAGAGCCGCGGCTTCGGCCTGGGGGTTGATGGAGAGTGCCGTTCGGTAAGATTCAAGGGCACGGCCGGGCTGGCCGAGGTTGACCTGGCACACCCCCAGGTTGGTCCAGGCCGTCCAGGATTCAGGGGCATACGAGAGCAACTTCTGCAGGCGGGCGGCGGCCAGGTTGTACTGCGAGCGGCCGATCTCGATCTCGGCCATCATGGCCATGGCGACGGTTTCTGGAAGCTGGCG
>DAOOIV010000069.1:0-8036 GCA_035384605.1 Phycisphaerae bacterium | reverse complement strand
GCCATCGCAAGGTTGGCCGTCAGATGAAAAGGGTTGTCCTTCAGCACGCGCTCATAGAGGGGCACCGCCTCGTCCGCCTGACCTGCGGTTTGGAGCATCTGGCCAAGCCCGAGCAGTGCCGGCTCGTACATCGGAGCCAGTGCCAGAGCGTGACGATAGTGGGCCATGGCCTCGTCCGTCCGCCCTGCCTCTCTGTAGACCTCGGCGAGGTGACGATGCGTCCGATAGCTGTGCGGATCGGCTTCCAGCGATTTTTGCAGGGCCTCGATGGCGTCATCGATGCGTTTCATCTTGTGGTAAGCCATCCCGATGACGCGATGGACACTGGCACTGGTCTCGGCAGGATGTCGAGCCATATCCTCGTTAGCAGCCTCGATAGCCTGCTCATATTGACCCGCACCGTAGTAGGCCAAGCCCAGTCGCGTCCATGAGCCGGGTATGTTGGGATATACCTCTGCGACTCGGAGGTTCTTGCGGATATCGTCCCGGAAAGCCGTGACGGTTTGCCATGTTGTGATGACCAACATGAGAACAGCCAGCGCGGCGGCAACTCTTGAAAACCATCTCACCGACGGTCTCGCTTCGGCCCACCGCCGATAGCCGAACACAAGGAATGCCGCGATTGCCCAGAAAAGCCCTATGTTGGAGATGTAGACGTAACGTTCAGCGAACATCGAGCTTCGTGAGGGCAGAAGAGGCAGAGTGGCGGCAACATTTGCCAGGAACCAGATCAGCCCCAGGACTCCGATTCGCGTCCATCTCACGGAGATCGTCACCAGAACAAGCGCCACAAGGAGCGTCAGCACAGCAGTCAGAACATCGGGATCGGACCAAGCGACCACCCACCTCGCAGGATGAAACGGGGCCAGGCCTGCCGGCCACACGACCCGACTGAGATACCAACCCAGAGCGAGCAGGACGCGAACGCTGCGCGGGCCTTCCAATCGCTCGGCGGCCACTTCCAACAGATGGGTCTGTTTTGTCAGGGTCACGTTCAGCACGGCGAAAGAGCCGGTGATCAGCAGAGATAGGCCCCAGATGACCCACCAGGTACGGCGCGGCCAGCGCCTACGGGCCAGCGGCAGCAGGAGCATGAGGACGGGCAAGCCGACCTGGACCTTGCTGGTCATGGCCAGCACCACCGCTGCGAGCACAAGCAGAGCCAGCCCGATGCGCGGCCGTTCTTCCCAAGCATCAAGCAGATTCAGTGAAAGCAGTGAGAAGAGCGCCGACAGCGAGATCATCCGTCCACAAACCCAGGCGGTCGGCTCGGAGCCCATCGGATGAACCGCAAACAGAATACCGGCGACCAGCGCGACAAGCGGGTCAGGATGCAAACGACGTATCAGCCGCCACACAAGGAGGGCGGCGGCGGCGTGGATGAGAACGTTGGTCAGGTGGAACAGCCAGGTGCCGGAGTTCGGGGCGTCCGGCAGGGCACTGAGGCCGACGGCTTTGAGCAGGGCGAACTCCGCCGCGAAGCTGAGCATCGGAACGGGTTGGTAGAGGTATCGGTGCGGTTCAAGAGTGAGCAACTCGAGGGCGTGGGACAATGACGGCCGGCTGACGAGAACGAAGTTGAGGACAAGTTGTTCATCATCCCCCTCGATGAAACCGCCCCGCAGTGCAGGCAGCATGGCCATGAAGGCCGCCAGGAAGACGACAATGCCGTGTCGGATGCCTGCCGGCCGGGTTGCAGGTTGGGGAAGTGTGTTCCTGGTCATGAAAGCCGTCCAGTTCGGATACCATGGGGCACGACTTCACGCCGGCAACAGTCTGGTCAGGCCCTCGTGCGGTCGCGGAATCACATGGGCCAGGATGAGTTTGCCCCCGAGGCTGTTGACCGCGGCGGCGCCCGCCTCGACAGCGGTTTTCACGGCGGCGACGTCGCCTCTGACCATCACGGTGACGTAAGCGGCGCCGATCTTCTCCTTGCCGATGATCTCGACGTTTGCGGCCTTGAGCATCACGTCCGCCGCCTCCATCATGCCGACGAGGCCCTGCGTCTCGATAAACCCGATCGCATCCGGTTTCGCCATGGTGTTGTCCGTTCCTTTCATGGTACTGCCGGCCGGCAGGTTGGCATCCGGCGGCAGAAGATGATCATTGGCTTCAAGCAGAGCGTTGAACTCCTGCTTCGAGTGAACGAGGAAGTCGGCCTGGGCCGAGTAGTTCGGCCAGACGGTTCGGTTGATCCCCGCGTGCATCTGCTCGGCAATCGCCCAACCGGCCTCGACGGAGGCCCGCACATCACCGGTGCTGCCGGTGACTTTGACACCCATGCCGCCGAGGGCGTTGGACTCAATTCCGGCTATGGTCACGTTCGCGGCCTTGGCCATGACGTCGGCGACGACCAGGGATGTGCCGAGGCCCATCACCTCAACAAAACCGACGCTCTCCAGGTTGGGTAGGATCATAGCGTTCACCGGACACCCCCTGTAACGAGTCGATGTTCATGTGGCCCAGGTGAAGGGCCGGGGGTTGGGGCGTGGGGGCCGGTGAAGAGCGGCAGACACGGCAAGGGCGCGCGTGCAACCGGCAGAGCACGGTCGGAATCGTCAAAGGCGGCGAAGACCTGCCGCCGTCCTGACCGCGCGGCAGGTCTCGGTCGCTGCGGCGACCTCGATGCTGTCTTGCCGGGCGAGTCCGTCATTGTGCGCACGTCTTCCAGGGTACGTTGCGTCCGCATGGACGGTCAATTCCTCTTGGTCCGCAGGCCGCGGAGCACGTCCTGCACGATCTGGTCGAGCGATTGTCGATCGAGGCCCAGCGGGAGCGGATCGCAACCTCCGGGCGGGGCATCGGTCAGGCCGAACTGGTTGAGGATGCACTGGACGGTTCGGGCGACATCCTCCAGGCTGAACTGCTGCGAAGGCGACAGCGGCTGGCGTCCGCGCCCCATCTTGAACCCGCGCAGCCCCACTGCTTGTCGCACGGCTTCGGGGAAGTCGGCACCGAAGATGATCATCTTGATCAGGTCGAGCAGAGCGTACTGGACCTGCCGTGCTTCTTCGATGCGTCCGGCCATCGTCAGGTTGTAAAGCTTCATGACCACCTCGGGCACGACGCCGCTGGTGGCCACGGTTCCACCGTCGCCTCCCATGATCATCGAGGGCAACAGGATCTCCTCGCAGCCGATCAGAAAGACGAAATCAGGGCGGATCGGCCTGATCTCATGCATCATGTTTACGTATTTTGGCAAATCGCGGCTGGAATCCTTGATGCCGATGATCCGTGGATGCTCGGCGGCCAGACGCTTGATCGTGTCGTTGCTGATGTCGTTGGCGAACTGGGGGATGTTGTACAACGTCAAATCAATGGGGCTGTTGCGGGCGATCTCGCTGAAATAGGCGTACACCCCCTCCTGGCTGATCTTGTAGTAGAAGGGGGCGACGATGGCCACGGCCGTGGCGCCCAAGGAATGGTAGTAGGCCGCCGCCTCAATGGTCTTCTCGACATTGGCCTCGGCGGCGCCGGCCAGTAGGAACCGTCGCCCCGCGTTCTGCTCGGCGACGATCCGGACGATTTCTTTGCGCTCCTCGAAACTGAAGCGGGTGAATTCGCCCGTGCTTCCGTTGGGATACAAGCCGGAGATGCCTTTTTCGATCAGCCAGTCGACAATGCGACGCAGTTCAGGCTCATTGATCCGGCCCCGATCGTCCAACGGGACCATGTTCGGGGTGAAGATGCCGTAGAGTTTCTTATTGCTCATCTCGTCTCCGTAGGGGCATAGAACGGTCGACTATTCTACACGCAAACCGCAAACCCCGTCGACCGCGTCACCTGAACCCCGACAGCCATGCCCACGCGGCCGAGAGCCGTCGAAACCTGCACCGGGCGTCCTGCCGGCCTGGTTGATGTTGCCGAGGAACCGCAAGCCGAGCCGGTGTCGGCTCGGCTGGTCCAGTGCCGCGTTCATCAACAGGATGCTCATTTCCAGCCGATAAGAAGGGTAGTGATTCACCGGTCAGCAGCGCGAGCGAGGGACGTGTGTGGAACGGTTTTCGCGATTCAAGATACCTGTTGCCGTCTTGATTCTCGGCGGGTTGCCGGCGATCGCGCTGATGGTCATCAGCCGGCTGGAGCCTGAACACCCTGAGCCTCTGACGTCACCGGTGCCTGCTACCGGACCGGGCGAACAGATCGGTCTCTGGCAACCTCTTTTTGTCGGCGTCGAGATGTGTCGGGCATCTACGTCCATTCCCAGGCCGATGCAGATCCGGGCAGTCCGCGTCGACTGCCGCGAGCCGACGATTGACTTTCTCGTCACCCCCTCAAATGGCGATGAGCCCCTGGACTGCAACGCCCGCGCTCCCTCTGAGTTTCTGAAGGAGTTCAAGTGTCAGGTGGCTATCAACGGTTCGGTCTTTTCGCCGACGGCCAGCCGGGCTCGGGAACCTCTGGACGTCCGTGGCTTGTCTCTTTCGCGAGGCAATCTCTACTCGCCGCCCAACCAGTATGATGCTCTGCTGATCGATCGAGATCGAAAGGCATGGATTGGCCTATCGCCGGTAGCAGTCGGCAGGGCCTTCAACGGGCTGAGCGGTTTCCACGCCATTTTGCTGGACGGTCGCAACGTGGGCACAGGCAACGACTTGGAACCGAGATCCGCCGTCGGAATCAGCAAGGACCAGCGTTACCTGATCCTGATGACCATCGACGGCCGGCAGACCAATTACAGCGAAGGGGCCACCACCACTGAAACCGCCGAATGGCTGCGCAGGCTGGGTGCCTGGAACGGCCTCAATCTCGACGGGGGCGGCAGCACGGCGTTGGTCATCGAGGGTCCGGACGGCAATCCCCTGTTGCTCAGCAGTCCCAGCGGCAAATACGAGCGATGGGTGGCCAACCATCTGGGCGTTTTCGCCCGAAGGTTGCCCATTTCCTCCCTCCCGGCCACCGGCCCGACGAGCCGGGGGGCTGAGCCGGCCGGTTGACCCCGAAACCCAGCATCGGAGACCCGTGAGCGGACCCTCGGCTTGCGGGACAGTCCCCCGGGCTGGTCAAGTGCCGTTGCCTTGCACCCCCCGGCCAATGCGTGTAGATAGTGTCTCAGGCCGGGCATGTCGCCGGGCGGTTTTTATACAAGGAACTCCGAATTATGGCAGCTTACAAGTTTCCCAGGCTCCCGAAAACGCCAAAAGTTGGTAAGAAGCAGGTTCTGATGGTTGCCAGCGGCGACCTTCGCCTGTCGGCCAATCAGGTCTGTTGGCCCGCGCAGCACGAGATGGAACAGGCCCTGTCCAAGGCGGTCGCCGATTTCGGCTACGAGCTCGTGCGTGCCCATCCTTACAAGCGGAATGAGAAACACGGCTTCATCTCCTCGCAGGTTGAGGGCATGAAGGTGTTCGCCGGCATCGATTCCACGGCGCCGTTGATCGTTGCGGAGGCCGTGTGGCAGTACTCGCACCACGTGTTGGCCGGCCTGCTGGCCCACCAGGGGCCGATCCTGACCTGCGCCAACTGGTCCGGGCAGTGGCCGGGCCTGGTCGGCATGCTGAACCTCAACGGCTCGCTGACCAAGGCCGGCAAGAAGTACTCCACGTTGTGGAGCGAGGATTTCTCATCGAAGGAGTTTCGAGCCGGTCTGCAGCGGTGGCTCAAGACCGGCAGCGTGACGCATCCCATGAAACACGTCACGCCGTTCTCGAAAGTGAGAATTCCTGCCAAGGAGCGGGCCCTCGGCGAGGCTTTGGCCGATCAGCTCCGTCGCGAGAAAGCGATCATGGGCGTTTTCGACGAGGGTTGCATGGGCATGTATAACGCCATCATCCCCGACGAGCTGCTGAACCCGACCGGGGTCTACAAGGAACGCCTGAGCCAGTCGGCCCTCTATTACGAGACCACGCAAGTCAGCGACCGCGAGGCTCGCGAGATTCGCAAGTGGTATGACCGCAAAGGCATGACTTTCGTCACCGGTCCGGACGAGAAGAAGCACCTGACGGAGAAACAGATCCTCACGCAATGCAAGATGTACATCGCCGCGATGCGCATCGCCGACGACTTCGGCTGCCACACAATCGGCATCCAGTACCAGCAAGGTCTCAAAGATCTGCTGCCGGCCAGCGATCTGGTCGAGGGAACGCTGAACAACGTCGACCGCCCGCCGGTGTACAGCCGCGACGGCAAGCGGTTGCTGTACCCGGGCGAGGCTCTGCCGCACTTCAACGAAGTCGACGAGTGCTGCGGGCTTGACTGCCTGATGACCTACCGGATTCACCGGGCGATGGGGCAGCCGCCGGAGAACACGCTGCACGACGTGCGCTGGGGCGACTGGGACCGTTCAGGGACGGTCGATGACTACGTGTGGGTGTTCCTGATCAGCGGCTCGGTGCCGCCGGCCCATTTGATCGGCGGGTGGAAGGGGGCCAGCAGCGAGCGGCAGCCGGCGATGTATTTTCGACTGGGCGGCGGGACGATCAAGGGTGTCTCCAAGCCCGGCGAGATCGTGTGGTCGCGAGTCTTCATCGAGGACGGCAGACTCAAGATTGATATTGGCCGCGGCGGGGTGGTCAGACTGCCCAAAGAAGAGACCGAGCGTCGCTGGGAAGCCACGACCTCGCAGTGGCCGATCATGCACGCGATCACTTACGGCGTCAGCCGTGACGAATTCATGGCCAAGCACAAGGCCAACCACATCCAGGTGGCCTACGCCCGCGACGCCAAGGCCGCGGACAATGCGGTGCTGGTCAAGGCGGCGATGGCGGCCGCCATGGGCATGGAAGTCAACCTCTGCGGTACCCGCAAGGACGGAAAGAGGTGGTAAGGGGCAAACGGGCCGGCGGCTTTCAGCTCCCGGCCGGCATCCCCGAGTTTCGGCGGACGCCGCTCGTCGGGGACCGTCAGGCTCTTGGAACAGGGGAATACTCATAACGGCTCCGGCAAGCTGTCTCCGGAGCCGTTCGCTTGTACGGCCGAAAACCTGCTGTTGCACGCGAGCATGGCCGGCAATGACGGCTGTCGAGCGTGGGGTCGACGGTTGGCCTGGTGGTTCGGATGAAACGCAAGATCTTGCGGGCTGACGCGATCCTCGTGTTGGCAGCCCTTCTGTGGGGCGTGGCGTTTGTGCCTCAACGGGTTGCCATGCGGCATATGGGACCGCTGACCTTCACCGGGGTGCGATTCGCGCTGGGCGCGATGGTGCTTGTGCCGGTTATTGCCGTGCGGTCTCGGCGTTGGACTGTTGGCGAACCGATCGCGGTCGGTCCGACTGGTGACGGGTGGGGCCGATGCCTTGTCGGCGGGGGATTGGCGGGACTGGTATTGTTCGTCGCGGTCAACCTTCAGCAGGCGGGTTTGGTCTACACCACCGCCGGCAAAGCAGCCTTCATCACCGGCTTCTACGTGCCCCTGGTGCCGGTGCTGGGCCTGCTGGTCGGCCAGCATACGAGCATCGCCACGTGGGTCGGGGCGGTCCTATCCGTAGTAGGTCTCTACTTTCTGAGCGTGGTCGAATCGCTGGAGATCAACCGTGGCGACCTTTTGGAAATGATCGGCGCGGTGGTATGGGCGATCCACGTGCTGCTCATCGGCCGATTCGCCCCGCGAACCGATCCGCTGAGACTCGGGTTGGTGCAATTCGTGACCGTGGCGATCGTGAGTAGTATCGGGGCGCTGCCCACCGAGGGAATCAGCGCGGTGGGCCTGCGGGCGGCCATATATGCGATTCTCTACGGTGGAATCGTCTCGGCCGGAATTGCGTATACGCTGCAACTGTTCGGTCAGCGGGACGCGCCGCCCGGACACGCCGCCTTGGTGCTCAGCCTGGAGGCGGTATTCGCGGCCGTCGCCGGCATCATGATCCTCAATGAAAGATTCGAGCCGCGGGAATGGTTCGGCGCAGCGGTCATGCTCGGCGGGATGCTGATTTCACAAGTGAACCGGTTTCGATCGGGCACCGGCACGGTCTGCGAGCGTGTCGGGCAAGCCAATCCGCCAGAGGGCAGCGCCGTGCTTGACTGACAACCGAGGATGACAAGCTGTCAGCATTCACCCATTAGCCCCCGTCTTGTCAAGCGCGAAAACTCCCTTGGCGA
>DAOOIV010000068.1 GCA_035384605.1 Phycisphaerae bacterium | reverse complement strand
CTGCCGATGACAGCCTGGCAACGGCCATGTCGCGAGTAGAACGTAGGGCAGGTCGAAGTCGCCGAAGGCGGCGCAGACCTGCCGATGACAGCCTGGCAACGGCCATGTCGCGAGTAGAATGTAGGGCAGGTCGGAGTCGCCGAAGGCGGCGCAGACCTGCCGATGACAGCCTGGCAACGGCCATGTCGCGAGTAGAACGTAGGGCAGGTCGGAGTCGCCGAAGGCGGCGCAGACCTGCCGATGACAGCCGACATCATGAGAGGACAGACCTGTGCCGAAGAAGACCTGGAACGTTGCGGTTGTTGGGCCTGGATGGGTGGCCGGGGCTTACGCGAAATCATTCTGCAAGCGGGACGATGTCCGAATCGGCTACGTCGTCGGAAGAACGTACGAGGGCGCCGCCGCGTTCACCCGTGAGCATAACCTGAATTGCCCCTGCTCAGACGATCTCTGTGCCGCCCTGAAGGATCCCTCAATCGACATCGTCGGCGTGTTCACACCCCATCATCTTCACGCCCCAATCACCCTCGCGGCCGCCAAGGCCGGCAAGCACATCATCATCGAAAAGCCGGTCTGCCTGACATTGGAGGACATGAAAGCCATACGGGCGGCGGTGCGCGAGGCGGGCGTGAAAACCATCATCGGCTTCGTCTTGCGCTGGAACCCCCTGCTCAAGATCATCCGCAGAAACATCGCGGAAGGCCGTCTCGGCCGGATCATCTTCGCAGAGACCGACTATCTGCACGGCATCGTCGGCAAGCCCTACACCAAACCTTGGCACACCACGCGGGCAACGGCCGGAACCAGTCTCCTGATCGGCGGCTGCCACGCCATCGACGCGATTCGCTTCCTGGTCGGCCGGCCAGTGGTGGAAGTGTCGGCGTACTCCGCCGGCCGCACCAATGCACTCGACTACCCAAGCACCGAACTGGCCCTGCTCAAATTCGACGACGGCAGCATCGGCAAGGTCGGTTGCTGCCTGGAGGCGAAATTGCCGTATGTGTTTAACGTGGAGGTCTACGGAACAGCCGGCAGCTTCCGCAACAACCAGTTCGCCGGCGACCTCTACGACGGCCAGACCGGCTTCGCGACTATCCCGACGATCCTGCCCGACTCCGGCGACGTATCGCACCACCCGTTCGACGGCGAGGTGGCCGAGTTGATCGATGCGCTTAATGCCGGCCGACGGCCGATGCCCGACATCGAGGATGCGGCCGAAACGATGGAAATCTGCTTCGCGGCGGAGATCTCGGCGAGGCAGAGGCAAGCGGTAAAGCTGCCACTGGGTTAGACCGTTCTCCAATTCGACGTTCCACCCGTCTTCCTTGCGCCCTTCCTTACTTGACGGTTGTTGGCACAGTATAATGGCTGTACAGAAAGGAGTTGTATGCCGAAGGTCACCATGTTTCCTCGCACAACCGAAGCCACCCCGATTCGCCAGTATCGCCTCAGACTCGTTTTCACTGACGGCACACAGGGAGAGGCCAACCTTCAGGACTGGGTTGTGGGGCAGGGCGGCGTCTTCGCCCCCCTCGAAGACCTCGGTTACTTTCGGCAGGTCACGGTCAACACAGAGCTCGGAACCATCCAGTGGCCGAACGGAGCCGATCTCTGCCCTGATGTTCTGTACAGCCTCGTCACAGGCCGGCCGATTCCTGCGCCCGAGAGCGCGACCCCCTGAATGAAACCACGGTCCTTCGGGGCAGGCCAGAGTCGCCAGAGGTGATGCGACCCGGCGACAGAGACAAACTATGCCTGACACTGGGCACATGTCCGTCCTCGGCAGTGTAAGCTTCGGCTGGCTGCACGCGCATGGGGGGTTCCTGTTCGACGAGGGCTTCTTTTTCGACCCGCGGCGCCGACTTGAACAGGAGCGCCGGATGCAGGCCTTCGTCGCCCAGCGGTTTCCCGACCTGCCCATCTACAGCATCGAGGCCCACCTCGTGCAGGTCGAAGGCCGGCGACGGCCGGTGGCCTTGGTCGGCGGCCTACAGCCAAATCTCATCCTCGGTGCGGCCGTTGGGGCCCGTTTTATCATTGCGCCCGACAAAGACCCGGATATCTCACCCGAACCGCTGGCCGGGCTGACCGACGTCGGTCCCTTGTGGAACATCGATTGGCCGGACACTTGGCCCGTCAGCCTCCTGCTGGGCCAAGTCCACGAGATGCGACAGACGCTCGGCCCGGATGTGGCTGTCATCCCGCCCTTCTTTTGGGACACCACAGGCCGGGCCACCACCCACGGCATCATCACCACCGCCCAAAAACTGATCGGCGAACGCGTCTTTCTCGAAATGGCCGACAACCCGGGCTTCGTCCGCGAACTGTTCGCTTGGATCGTTGACGCCTACGTCAAGCTGATTCAGCTCTTCGCCGACGCCGCCGGGATCACCGTCACCGGCCTGCACACCGGCGAGTGCTCCGGCTGCATGATGGGGCCGGACCAGTTCGCCGAGTTCGCCCTGCCCTGCCTCAACAATCTGGCCGATCGCGTCGGGCCGCTGCGACTCCACTCCTGTGGCAACTCCAATCACCTGCTCGACGTCTTTCGCGAAGTCCGAAACGTTGCCATCCTGAACCTCGGAAGCGGCACCAGCGTCGCCGCCGTCCGAGACCGGTTCGGGCCCATCCGCATCGACATCATGCCCCAAACCCATCTGCTCACCGCCGGAAGCCCCCAGGACATGGACGCCTGGGTCCGCCAATGTGTCGCCGACAACGGCGACGCCCGGCTGCAGTTCGAGTACCACCTGGACCTCAATCAGCCGGAGCAAAACTGCCTCCAGATACACAGGACACTGGAGGAGATGGGGATACACTCGCCGCGGTTGCAAGTGTATTGAGCACGGGACAGGGGTTCAGGGTTCAGGGTTCAGGGTTCAGAACCTTACGGCCAGACATCTGTGCGGCTTGCGCGCATGTTTCTTGATCGCAGAGCGCTTGGGTTGCGACCCGCAAAAAGGCGGTCCGCCTTGGGAAGAAAGGATGAAGGCGGAAGGATGAGTCGATACCGCAACGTAGCCGCCGAGCTTCGCCTCCTCAGCTCATCCTTCATCCTTCCTCCCTCATCCTTCATCCTTCCTCCTTCATCCTTCCGCCTTCAGCCTTTCGCCTTCCGCCTTCAGCCTTCTGCCTTCATCCCTCCGCCTCTGCCCAATGACACGTCCCGCGTCGCTCGACGCTGCCCTACTTGGCTTGAACGCCCGTTTGCGACGGGGACAGCATCTCGTTGAGACTTCCGCTGCGGAAGCCACGAATGTCGACGGCCACATACTGGTAGCCGAACTCTCGGAGGGTGGCGTCAACCTTGGCCCGTGTCGCAGGTTCGCACAATCGCTCGATCTGATCGGCAGGTACCTCGATCCGGGCCATGTTGCCGTGATGACGCACGCGACAGACGTGAAAACCGAGTGAGTGCAAGAAGGCTTCCGACCGCTCGATTTGGCTGAGCTTCTCGGGCGTGATCTCCTCGCCGTACGGCAGGCGGGACGCCAGACACGGACTGGAGGGCTTGTCGTGTGTGGGCAAACCCATCTGGCGGCTCAACTCACGCACATCAGCCTTGCTCATGCCGGCCTCGGCCGCGGGCATGCGAACGCCTTTCTCCTTGCTGGCCCGCAGGCCCGGCCGCCAGTCGGCGAAATCGTCAGTATTCACGCCGATGACCATGACCATCGCCCCCCGCCCGGCGATGAACTCGTCTAGCCTCCGAAACAGCGCTTGCTTGCAGTAATAGCAGCGGTTGGCCGGGTTGGCCCGGTAGTTGGGGTCATCCAGCTCATCCGTGCGGACGACCACGTGCTCGACACCCATCTGGGCCGCCAACTTCCGGGCCTCATCCAGCTCCCGGCGGGTCAGACTCTCGCTGTCGGCGGTTACGGCCACCACGTTGGCCGGCCCAAGCGTGTCCACCGCGACCTTCAGCAGGAACGTCGAATCCACCCCCGCCGAAAAGCCCACCGCAACCCGCTCCAACCCGCGGAGAACCTCCTTCATTCTCTCCAGCTTCGCCTGTAAACCTGCGTCGCTCACCCGCAACCTCACCTCATCGACAAAACCGGACCGGCGTCAAACCTCCAAGATTATACCCCCGTCCAAGCCCCGGACCACGCACGAATCCCCTCCCTGCCGCGCGCAGCAGAGGCGAGCGTGCAGCAATCGCAACCACATGAGTCCTGCGTAATCGCCGGCCGCGCTACTTCTTCTTGATCTGGATGTTGCCGATGTCGTCGGGCGTGCCGTACAGGTGATCCGGCCCCGCCGAAATGAGGATAAACGTGTCCGGACGCTGCGGACGCGGCAAGGCAAGCACGTTGCTGTCCCAAATCATATAGGAAAACGTGCGGAGCGTGGCCCCGGGATTGAGCGGGTTACCCAACTGGCCCAACGGATGGATCCGACCGGCCCCAAAATCAAGACCCTGCGGCCTATTCAACCTGGGACCGAATTGGTTGTCCACCGGGTTGACGACACCGGTAAACGTGAAGTTGTCGTACAGATCGTAGATGCCCAGCCCTGCGGCCCCGGGCGACAGAGCTGTCTGCACCCCTGCAATGAGTGTCCCGGCCGGATTCGCCCGATAGTACAGAATCGGCTGGTCAAACGCGTCAAGGAAACACGTAGAAGGCAACGGGGTACGACTGATATCCTTCTCGACAAAGAAGCACTTTTCCTTATCGTTCCATCGGGCCAATCTCATACTTTCGACGGCAACAAAAGGACCATAGCGAGGATGGATCGGCCTCCTACTATTCGGGTCGATCTGATAAAGAGCGTGTGTTCCCGAGTATCCCGTGTCGTCGCGCCAACTGCCGTTTCCGGTCAAATCCAGGAAACCGGGCGTCCCAAGCAGATCAGCTCCCGCCAGCGCCCAAACAAGGTACGAGGCCCCATTGAAGGGCACTTTGCCGGTGAGGCCAGACGGGTGGGGATTAGCCGCGGTGATAGAGCCGCGACCGAGAGGCACTTCGACTGCAGATTCCGGATACGCCCCGCCGACCACCACGTCCGCCTTGAAGGTTTCCAAACCCGTCTCCAGGACGCGAATCGTGTTCAGCGTTGCCGCGGATTTGGCTCTCCGGGAAGCCACATTGAGCGACGGGACCAGGATCGCCACCAGCAACGCAATAATACCGACGACGACCAGGAGTTCGACGAGGGAAAAACCCCTGCGGCGACAAACACAGACGCGGCAAGTCATCGTGACGCTCCTTATTGAGAACCTGCGACCGCAGGCTTATGGCCGCTTCGAGGCAGGCCGGGCAGGCATCCCAATAACCCCGCCCCACCTGATGGTAGCACACCATCGCAGCCAAGTCACCGTCCGGACCGGGCTTGCCCGACCCAAGCTCGGTCCCGCACACAGCCACCCCCGTCGCGATAAACCACTGAGGCCCAAGAGCTTACATCTCTCCAGACCCCGAACAGGCCATCCTGCAGGCCACTCTCGGCTCCGATGGCCCCGGGCGGACGCGCCGGTTCACACGCCCTCCTTCTGCCCGCCCGAAGAAACCGAGTTGATCAACTCGACCAGCGGCAGGAACAGGGCGATGACAATAAAGCCGACGATCGCTCCCAGCACGATAACGATCACCGGCTCAAGCAGGCTGACCAACCCGTCGACCAGCGTTTCGACTTCCTCATCGTAGTTATCGGCGATCTTCATCAGCATCTTGTCAAGATCGCCGGTCTCCTCGCCAACGTCGATCATGTTGATAACGATGTTGTCGCAGATCTTGGCCGCCCGCAGCGGGTTGGCGAACGACTCGCCCTCACGGATGTCGTCATGAACCGACTTGAGGGCTCGGGCATAGACCTCATTGCCGGACGTATCGCGGGTGATATTAATCGCCTCCAGGATAGGCACGCCGGCCGCCAACAGAGTTCCCAGCGTCCGGGTAAACCGGGCCACCGACGATTTCCCCAGGATGTTCCCCAGAATAGGAATCTTCAGCTTGATCGTGTCGATCGCGAATCGCCCGGACTCCGATTGTTTGATCAGTTTGACCAGCAGCATGAGCCCCACCGGCGACAGGAACACGATCACCCATCCTGGCGGCGTTCCATGAACGAACCACTCCGAAATGCTGATCAATGCCACCGTCGGAGCCGGCAGCGACGTCCCGAAGTCGGCGAAAATCGTCTTGAACTTCGGGATGACCGCGATCATCAGGCCCGACACGATGCCGATCGCGAAGGTGATCACCGCGATCGGGTAGATCATCGCGCCCATCACCTTTCTCTTGAGCCGCTGGGCCTTTTCCATGAAGTCGGCCAGACGTTGCAGGATCACGTCGAGCACGCCGCCGGCCTCACCCGCGGCCACCATATTGCAGTACAGGCGGTCGAACGCTTTGGGCTGGGCGGCCATGGCCTCCGAAAGCGTCGAGCCGCCCTCGACGTCGTCCGCCACGTTCCGAAGGATCAGGCGGAGCTTGCCCGGCTTCTGTTGCTGCTCCAGAATCCGAAGGCAACGCAGGATCGGCAGACCGGCGTCCTGCAGCGTCGAAAGTTGACGAGTGAACTGCACGATCTCCTTGCTCTTGACCTTCCCGAACCCGCCAACCGTCTTCTTCTTACCCTTCGCGCCGGCACCGCCCGCCTCGGCGGCTTTCTGCCCCCGCTTGCCGCCCTTCTGGCGGAGCTTGGTCGGGTAGTAGCCCTGTTGCCTGATCTTCGCCAGAGCGTCTTCCACGGACTGAGCTTCGATCTCGTCCTTGACTTCCTGGCCGGCCTGGTTCATGGCCTCGTATTGAAAGGTCGGCATGGTCAGCCTCCACGCGGGAAGACCCCGGGGTCACGCGTCTCCGCCCGGGCCGGAACGACCGGCCGCGGGCCGCATATCCCGGACCCCTTACATCTCCTCCATAATCGTCTCTTTCACTACCTCTTCGATGGTCGTGATCCCCTCATAAATCGCCAGCAAGCCCGACTCCCGCAACGTCCGCATCCCCATTTTGCGGGCCGCGTTCCGCAGTATGTTCGTCGACGCGTGCTTCATCACCAGGTCCCGAAGATCGTCGTTCATCAGCATCATCTCAAACAAGCCCATCCGTCCCCGGTAACCGGTGTTGTTGCAGTAGTCGCATCCCCGGCCGTACATGAACACCTTGCCGCGCACGTCCTCCGGCCTGAGGTCCAGCTCCATCAGCATCTCTTCCGTCGGGTGAAACTCCGCCTTGCAGTTCTCGCAGATCCTCCGAACGAGCCGCTGCGCGACCACCGCCTCCAGCGTGGCCGTCAACAAGAACGGCTCCAACCCCAGGTCCATCAGCCGGGCCACGGCCGACGGGGCATCGTTCGTATGAAGCGTCGTAAACACCAGGTGTCCGGTCAACGAGGCCTCCACGGCTATCTTGGCCGTTTCCAGGTCACGAATCTCGCCGACCAGGATGACGTCCGGGTCCTGACGCAGAAAACTCCTCAAGCACCGGTGAAACGTCAACCCGATGTCCGGGTTGACCTGGCACTGGCACAGGCCGTCGATGTCATACTCCACCGGGTCTTCGGCGGTCAGGATCTTGGTCTCGATGTCATTAAGCTCCGCCAGCGCCGCATACAGGGTCGTCGTCTTCCCCGATCCGGTCGGGCCGGTGTTGATGATGATGCCGTTCGGCTTGGCGATGAGCTGGCGGAAGATGTTCATGTCATCGTCCCGCAGACCGATCCGCGAAAGGCTCAGCTTCACGTTGCTGCGGTCCAGCACACGCATCACCACGCTTTCGCCGAACATGGTCGGCAGAACGGACACGCGCAGATCAACCGGGTTGCCGCCGACCGTCAACTCGATACGACCGTCCTGCGGCAGACGGCGTTCCGCAATGTTCAGGTTGGCCATGACCTTGATACGGCTGGCAATGGCCACCGCAATGTGCCGGGGGGGCGGCACCATCTCGTACAACACGCCGTCGATGCGATACCGGATCTTGTACTCGTCCTCGAAAGGCTCGAAATGAATGTCGCTCGCCTTGTCTCGGATGGCCTGCAGAAGAACCAGGTTGAGCAGCTTCTTGACCGGGTTGGACTCCGCCACCTCTTTGAGCTCTTCCAGGTCGATGCCGTCGCCGCGGTCGGCGAACTTGGCGAGGTCCTCATCATCGGCCAGCTCGTTGATCAGGTCGCTGATCGACTCGGCCTGATCCTCGGGATAGTACTTGTTGAGACTGGCGGCAATGTCGTCGGGGTTTGACAGATAAGGTTTGATCGCCAGCCCCATCAGCGTTTTCAGGTCATCGGTGGCCTGGAAGTTGGCCGGGTTGTCCATCGCGATCGAGAGCGTTTTCGTCGAAGGCTCATAATCGATCGGAATGATCTTGTAGGTGTGAGCAACCTTCGCCGGAACCAGAGCCAGCACCTCCTTCGGGACGTCGATCTTGTTCAGATCGATCGGCTCCATGCCCACCTGGGCGGCCAGCGCGATCTGTACGTCCGATTCGTCGACATACCCGAGCTCCACCAGGATCTGGCCGATCGGTCCGGGGTTCTTCTTCTGAATGTTGAGGGCCTCGCCGACCTGCGTACGGGTCAGCTTGCCCATCTTGATCAGAATTCGGCCCAGCGTGCGGCCTCGCAACTGGCTGATCGGCGGCATCCTGCTCCCCGGCCCACGCGGACGATCCGCGGGCGGCGCCGGGGGTTTGGTCGGCGGTTTCTCCATGCCCGCGCCGATGGCCGTTGCCGGCTTGCGGTCGGGTGTCTCCTGCGTTTTCTTCAGCGGCTCAGCCATGGTCAGGATCTTCCAGACTATTCGGCTGTTCGGCTATTAGACTGTTCGGCATCATGCCCCGATGGGGCATCTAACGGTCTAGAAGCCTAGAGGTCTAAAAGTCTAACAGCCTCCTCTTCATCCTTTCGGCATCGGCGGTAGGTCCGGCTCTCCGTCCGGCCCCTTCGGTTTACCCCCCGGGCCGCCGCCGGGACCAGCCTCAGGCGGCAAACCCTTCTGGATAGCCTCGATCTTGTCCTGCATCTCGCCCGGGTTGCGCGCGTGGTCGATGGCCTCCTCGGCCGAGATTATGTGATCCTGGTACAACTGCAATAGGTGCTCGTCCAGCAACTGCATGCCGAATTTCTTGCCCGTCTGAATGCTCGAATCGATACGGAACGTCTTGTTCTCGCGGATCAGGTTGGCGATGGCCGGCGTGACCACCATGAACTCATACGCGGCAACCCGGCCTTTGGGAATCCTGGCACACAGAGCCTGGGAAAGCACCGCAATCAGATTGGTCGAGATCTGCACACGAATCTGTTCCTGCTGCTCGTGGGGAAACTGATCGATGATGCGGGTGATCGTACCCTGACAACCGGTGGTATGTACCGTCGAGAACACCAGGTGACCCGTCTCGGCCGCGCGGAGCGCCGCTTCCATCGTTTCCAGGTCGCGCAACTCGCCGACCAGAATCACGTCCGGGTCCTGACGCAGGACCCGACGCAAGGCCTCCGCGAAACTCGGGACGTCCAGACCCACCTCACGCTGGTTGATCAGCGACTTCTTGTGGGTGTGGTAGTATTCGATCGGCTCCTCCACGGTGACAATGTGCCGGTCGAAGTTCTCGTTGATGTAGTTGATCATCGTCGCCAGCGTGGTGGTCTTGCCCGATCCCGTCGGCCCCGTGACCAGGAACAAGCCTCGCGGCCGGCGGCACAGGGCCTGGCAGATCGAGGGCAAACCGATTTCCTTGAAGCTCAGTAGCTTGTAAGGAATCAGACGCAGAACCAGAGTCACGTGCCCCTTCTGCCTGAAAACGCTCACCCGGAATCGCCCCTGGTTGCCGAAGGCAAACCCGAAGTCGGTGCCGCCTTCCTCCTGCAACTCCTGCTGGTTCCGATCCGGCGTAATGGCCTTCATGAGCGCCACCGTGTCATCCGGCTCGAGCACCTTCGTTTCAAGCGAGCGAAGGTGCCCGTGTACCCGAATCACCGGAGGCCTGCCCACCGTCAGGTGAATGTCAGACCCGTCTCGCCGAATGCACGTCTCAAGAATACGATCTATATGCAGCGTACCCATAACACCTGCCAATTCTTCCCCCGGCTACTAGTCCTCCGTCACCACACCTTCGATTTGGGCGTGCTTGGCCACCTCGCCAAGAGTGGTCACGCCCCGAAGAACCTTGATCTTGCCGTCCTCCAGCAGACCACGCATGCCCGACGCCCGGGCCGCCTTGCGGATCTGGCTCGTGGAAGCCCGGTTAAACGCCAGTTCCCGCAGCTCGTTGGTCATCGTCAGAAACTCGAATATACCCAGCCGCCCGCGGAAGCCCGTACCGTTGCACCGCTTACAACCCGCGCCCCGCTTGAGCCGGCCCCGGAGTTCGTCTTCGGTGAAACGCAGCAAACGCATCAGCTTCGGATCGGGGTCCGGATCGTCCTCTTTGCACTCCTCGCAGATCACCCGCGTCAGACGCTGGGCCAGGATCGCCTGGATCGAACTGGCGACCAGGAACGGCTTGATCCCCATGTCAATCAGACGCGTGATCGCACTGCTGGCGTCGTTGGTGTGCAGCGTGCTGAACACCAGGTGGCCCGTGAGGGCCGCTTGGATCGCTACCTCCCCCACCTCCAGGTCACGAATCTCGCCGACGAGGATGATGTTCGGGGCCTGACGCAGCATCGCCCGGAGAATCTTGGCGAAAGTCAACCCGATATCGTCGCGGACCTGACACTGGTTGATGCCGCTGAAGTTGTACTCGACCGGGTCTTCCGCGGTGATGATCTTCCTGTCCGGGCGGTTGAGTTCCTGCAACGCCGCATACAGCGTCGTGGTCTTGCCCGATCCCGTCGGCCCGGTCACCAGGAAGATGCCGTTGGGACGCTTGATGGTCTTCATGAACTGTTCGTAGTCATCCTGCTCCAGACCAAGCGACGGAATTCCCACCCGGACCGATTCGGGACGAAGAATACGCAGCACGCAGCTTTCACCGTGGTATGCCGGGCAGGTGCTCACGCGAAAGTCGATGTCCTTGCCGCCGATGGTCAGCTTGATACGACCGTCCTGGGGCAGTCGGCGCTCGGCAATGTCAATGCCCGACATCAGCTTGAGACGGGCGATCACCGCCGCCTGCACCGCCTTCGGAATCTTCTGCCGTTCCAGGCACTCGCCGTCGACGCGGTATCGGACACGAACGCGGTCCGCCATCGGCTCGATGTGAATGTCGCTCGCCCGCATGTTGACCGCTTCCGTGATGTACTGGTTCAGAAGCTTGATGATCGGGGCGTCGGGCTCTTCGCCGGCAATCTTGATGCCCTCGGCCTCCTCCTCTTCGCGGTCCTCGTCGATGCTCGTCAGGGTGCTCTTCATCTTCTCGCCGACTTCGGAGAGGTGCTTGTCGATGAAGCGCTTGATCTTGCTCGGGGCGGCAATGACGAGGTCGATGTTCGGGTTGACCGTGAATCTCAACAGGTCGAGCAGTTCAAGATCCAAAGGATCGCTGACGATGACGCGAAGCCGGCCGTTCTCCTGGCCGAGGGGCAGAATCTGGTGATCCTTCATGATCTTCGTCGGAATCAGGTGCATGTTCGCAGCGATGGCCGCCGTCTGGTCGACGTCGACATAATCCACGCCGAACTGGGCAGCAAGAGCCTTGGCCACGTCCTCCTCACGGCAGAGCTCCAGCTCAACTAGGGCCTGGCCGATCCGCTTACGGTGCTCCTCGGCATACTTGAGGGCGTCCTCAAGAGCCTTCGGACTGATGATCTTCCAGTCCACCAGGATCTCGCCTAATTTCTTCTTCTGTCGGGCCATGAGTTCGCGGCAAGTCTTAATCTGGTAAGGAAATACGTCAGCTAACCCAGCCGGTGGGCGGCGAAGATCGCGGCGCAGGATCCCACGATCGGCCTGTTCTCGCCTACCCCTCCTATTCTATCGGCAAGCCGACTACAACATCAAGCTGGACACATTTCCCAACGCAAGACTGGGGCGCTGCCGCAATCGTGGCCGCTGGCTCGGGCAGTTGCCCCACCGCCTGAAACACCTCGCTGACCGCTAAGCTCGCCTCGGCTGGGGTACCAGTTCCCGATCGCGGATCTCGGTCCCGCATTCCGGGCACCGGCCGCTGATATTCCCCGTCAGGTCGTAGCCGCACACCCGGCAGTAGCGCCCCGCGGGAGCAAACGGTTCTCGAGTGGCGTGCTTTAACCAGACAACCTCCGTCCCAGCCCACCCCTCACCCCACCGGCGCCCTCGCAGCATGGTGATACAGCCGACAATCAAGCCCAGGAGACCCAGGTAGGGAACCGCAAGGATAAGGTTTCGTTTGAACGACTGTCCCGGACCGATCGGGTCGCGACTGTACGCGTCAACAACCTGTAGGCCGAAGAGAATCTTGCCCGGAGACCGACCATTAACGGAGTCTTTGAGGGCAAATGCGACGGGAACGATGATCACAGCGAGCACCCGCCAAACAACGGCCCACAGCGACTCCAGGCTCTCCGGAGAACGGTCTTCCAAGAGCCCGATCAGCATGGCCGCCCCACCAACCAGAAGATAGAAAACCACGCAATCGACAAGAAACGCCGCCTGCCGGCGATTAGCAAAACCGTTGCGGCACTTCCTGCACACCAGCACATTGTAAAGCCGCTTGTGATCCGGCGGGCGCCGCCGTTGCTTCAGACAAATCGGGCACTCCCAGGAATCGCGTCGATAGGTCTCACTCATTCCCCATTCTCCATTCTCAATTCTCGATTCCTACGGCCGTATGATCCCCCCACCGGCCACCGGGCGGACCCGCCAGATACAAGGCGCCAGCCCGAGCGAACCGTAGTACTCGCGGGCAAGTGTCGCTCGGACCTGCGGCACGGCCGACTGGCGCGCCAGGATAATGACACAGCCGCCCAGTCCCGCCCCGGCAAGCTGGGCACCGTAAACACCGGGCACCGCAGAGGCCAAGTCCACCAGACGGTCGATGTTCGGGGTGCTGCACGCATAAGCTCCGGTCATCCTCCAAAGGCTCTCAGCCTTCCGTCCGGCTGCCGTTGCCGCCTCAGCCGCGGGCGACCCGCTGACCCGGTCACCATCATGCGACAGCAAGACCATTTCACCGAAACCGGGCAGGTCTTTCCGATCCAGCAAGTCGGCCGCCAGCCGGCTCCGCTCGCACTCGCTGACGCCGAAAACCACGACGTCGCGAATGGTGTACTGACCAGGATCGGTATGCGAGGCAAAGACCCTGGCCAACCGCTCCTCGAACTCCTGACCGAGTCGGGCCCTGATCTGACGCCGTGAGATCCGCTCGGGCAGCGATTCGAGCACCGCATCCACCTCGTGCGGCTTGAAAACGCCGTAGGCCGGCGTCAGATCGCGCACGTACTGCAGCCTCTTGGCTAGACGCGGGTACTTTTTCTGCAAGAGCATCATGCCGATCCGGTAGCAGGCCACACGTTCGTTGAACCGATCGCGGGCCCCGGCGCTCTTCACCGCATGTTGCCCGCTGTAAGCGACCAGAACGGCAAGATCAGAAGGAAGACGAACGTATCGAGAAAGCGAAAAGGGGTGAAAGCCCATCCGGGCCACATGCCCGGCTTTACCCAGGCGAATAGCCGCGTGATCGCCCGCCCCGCCCCGCGACCCGACAAACCATTCGGCTTGGCCACACGCCGGCACAATCTCCGACGGGCTCATGGCGATGCCGTTGACGGCCACAATCGCCTCCATCGCCGCCACCACCATGGCCGAACTGCTCGAAAGACCGGAGGCTATCGGCACGTTGCCGCTGACCGCCACATCCATCCCACACAACCGTCGTCCACGATGCATGTATTGCTGATAGAGCACGGACGCCAGGACGTAATTGCTCCAATCTCCGGCCGTGGACATCAGGTGCGTGCGAACTCTCTGGCCGTCAACGAAACTCAGCCAATCCGGCGTCCGCAAGGCCGCCAGCCAATCGCCAATGACCAGTTCGCGGGCGGGAAAAGCCACCGGGTCGGCATTGACCAACCGAACGACGTCGTCCTGCCGTGGGCTCACCGCCATGACCACCTCGCAGTCCAACGCCATCGAGTGAACAAACCCGCCTTGGTGATCAATGTGACGGCCCATGAGATTCAGCCGCCCCGGCGCGCGAACCAGAAAAATCTTTCGCTTTCCGTCGAAGGCCCTGGCCCACAATCGCACCACGCCCCGCAGAGGGCCGATGCGGCGCATAACCACAGACCCGTCCACACCATAGGCGCGCTCGAGAAGCCTTTGAGCACGCCGCCCCGCCGGACGAAGAATGGCCAGCCACTCCTCGCAGCTCCGCAAGGCGGGAGCCAGCTTCTTAAGGGCCCTCTCGCTACCCAGGTCACGCTCCTGCTTGCGGACGTGTTCTTCTATGCTGAAGAGTTCCTCGCGAGTGTTAAAAGCCATCACCTGATCGCGCCGGACCTCATACTCGACCACCCTGCCCGGGCAGTCGTTCTCCGGGCAATGCAAGCCGCGCCCAATGATCTCGATCATGTCGGTCACATAGTATTCGTCCTGGGCGTTGGCTCGTCCGACGCGATGAAGAGCCGCCTGTAAAACGTTGATGTCACCCACGTAAACGGATTCGTTGACCGTCTTGCTATACTGCTCGATCTTCTCCGGCCCGAGGGTCGTGCCGCCTACGCGAACGTCCATCCCGGCCTCGCGAAGGGCCTGCAACAACTCAGACGATCGGACCCTGCCGGAACCCCGTGAGAAACCGGCAAGCGGCCCCAGCGCCCGCCACAGCTTGACCGCCGGCCGGATTCGCTTAAGCCCAACGTGACGAAGCAGAGCTCTGGAAAGTGTGTCGCAAGAGGCGGCCAACTCGAACCAGTCCCGCAGAACGCGCGCCCGGTCGATGTCCCGCCGTTCCACAATGCCGATAATGCCCCGGCCGGGCAAATTGACCAACCGTCCGCCGCTGCCTTCCGGCCGCTTCGGCGTGGTCACCAGCAACAGGTCGGCTCGCAACCGGCGAAAACGCCTGCCGGCTTCCTGAACGAGATTCGGCGCCAGCCATTTGTCGCCCATCGTAACCAGCACCGTGCCCTGGTAACCGAGCCGCGCCAGAGCCTCGACGCCGATCCGGGCGGCGTGGCCCGTACCCAACCGGTCTCGCTGATAAACGAAAACAACCCCAGCATGGGATGCCCCAATGGTCTGGACCACCGCCCCGCTGTTGTGTCCCACGACCACCACGATCGGGTCAACGCCGTCGGCCTGCAGTGTATCGAGCAACCGAACCACGGCCGGCCGACCGGCAATCGGCTCGCAGACCTTGTGGATCCGCGCCCGTCCCATGCGGCTGCCTTTCCCGCCGCACAGAACCACGCCGGCCATGCCCGAATCCGGCGATGGCCGCTGAATGCACAATGTCGCGTCCACCGCAGCCTTCGCCGGGCCGCTCCGATTCCTGTCCGCTCTCAAAGCCACTACGCGCCTCGCCGTCGCACTCGCCATAAGGAATCCGGTCAAACGCGCTCATCTTATACCCGTGAACGGATTCTCGAAAAGAGCCCCGCCGGTCCAATAGGTGGCAAACCACCGCTGGCCCCGGCTTCGCATCCGGGTCCGACGATGCCCATCCTCATTCAATGATCGCCGAACCGCGAAGAGGATCGCACCGTAAGATGCGACCATGCTTCGCCCGTGCGGCCGCGCACGCCTGCACAATCCTCGTCCGGCCCTGCTCAGAATGCCCCTGCTGAAAAGGTCGCAACTGCGACCGCAACAAGGTCGGCACCTGACGAAGTGGCACGGCCGCTACCGACCGTGCCACCTCTCACCGAAGGCCCGTTCTTTGCATACCCTCCGACCGCCGCTCTGACGGTCACTGTTTCTCCCACTTGATGGCGTCCGCTCGCCCGGCGTTACCGGTCGGAGCGGAACCTGCCCCGGTCGACCCGTCCAGGGTCACTTTGTACTCCGTTCCGGCGTTCAGCGTGAAAGTCCCCAGGAGCCGCCACTGGTTGCAGGGATTCGGGTTACAGGTTGAGTTCTGGCAGACGTTCACGTTGGTCGTTCCACCGGCATGCGTCACCTTGTGAACCAGCGGGTTGCCGCTGTTGGTGGTGCTGGCGTTGGTGGTGTAGATCTTATACGAACCCGTGGCTGTCGGAGTGAACTTGAATACCGCCGTCTTGGCCGTGCTGCTGATCGAACAGTAACGGCTGCCGATCCCGGCCGTGCAACCCGAGGCCGTGCTCTTGGCTGTGCTGTTCGACCATGCCCCGGTCTCTGAGTACCTGTCGTAGTTCTGCCCGCCTGACCGGCTCTCCACAATGAAAACGGTGATCGCAGGACTGACGGTCAATGTTACGGCGATGCTTTGCGGATTGTTCGTCGCATTCGGATCGCTGACCGTGATCGTCGCGTTGTAGGTGCCCGCCGACAAGCCCGACGTGCTGTAATTCACCGTGATCGTATCAGCTTCGCCGGTGGACGAACCGCTGGCTGGGCTCACGCTGAGCCAGGTCTGATTCACGCTGATGAAGTACTCCAGGGTAGAGCCGCCGGTGTTCTGAACCATGAAGCTCTGACTCGCCGCATTGCTGCCCTCCGCGCACGACGGCGACAGCGTCGTCGGGGAAAGCGTGATCGTCGGCGGCTGCGGTCCGACGATCTGCCACTTGACCGCGTCCGCCCGAATGATCGTGCCGCCGGAGGACCCCGATGAGTATTGAGAAACGCCGTACGTCGTCCACGCGTTGAAGTTGTAGCGGCCGAGTAGCACCCATGTGTCGCCGCCGGTCAACTGGTTCTTATAGACCGTGCTGGTTCCACCGGCGTGGGTGACGGTGTGCTTGGCGCTGCTGCATGCATTGGCTGAGGTTACCCAGGTCACGTACACGTCATACGAAGCGGTCGTCGTGGGCGTGAAGCTGTACGTTACAATACGATCGGCGTACCCCAGGTACGTGTAAAGGCTGCCGATGCCGGCCGTGGTACCCGCTGCGCTGCTCTTGGACGCGCTGTTCGCCCAAGTGCCCGCCTGGCTGAATCGGTCGAAGTTCTGGCCGCCCGCGCGACTCTCTACGATGAACGTCTGGATGGGCGCGAGATCCAGGGCGAAATCCTGGCGGACAGGCTGACCGGCCGACACCTGCACGGTCAGCACTTGCGATGTGTAGTCATCCCGGGAAACAGTGACGTCATAGTGGGTGCCGGAACTGCTCGCCGGTACCAGCGTCATGACATAGTATCCATTACCGTCCGTCCGCACCGTGCCCAGCGCACCTACCTGCACGGCCGCGTCATCGATCGGTTCGCCGGTGAACGAGTCCGTCACCCGTCCCCAGACACGCCCCTCGGTTGCAGTGTACGGACTGCGCCAAGGCATTCCGGGCGGGCCGGCCGCCGAGGTGAATATGTTGGCCGCCGCGTATGGATACCACGTCCAGTCATAATTCGCGCCCGATCGCGTGAGAGCGTACGCATAGGTGCACACGCCGTCGGCGCCGGCATTCCGCGCATAGAGCATCTGCGCCACACTGTCGTCAAACTCATTGAGGTACAAAGCCGGGCCGACCACCATGTGCCGATCATAGCTCCAGGCAATCTCCCGGTTCACCCAGTTCCGATACCAGGTTGGATAACTGTCCTCATCGTAGTACGTCATGGGGATCGCCATGTCGAGATAGCCAAGCCGCTGCCACTCCTCCCAGTTCTGGAAGAGCAGGTAGGCATTTGTGCTGGCGAAGTTGCTCGGTGCGTCGCCCCATGTGATCAGTGCGGCACTGTGACGCAGCGGCTGCCGCGGGTTGCCGGTGACCGATTCGATCTCCACCTGGGCGCGTCGCACCAGCTCCGTAATGCTTCGCCGCCGGAAGTCATTCCATGCCGGAACGCCGGTGGGCGCCGGCGTGCCCGCGTATCCGGCGATCTCCTTGAAACGGGCCAGGCCGGACCTGGCGTAGGACGTGTAAGCCGGATAGCCGGCATCCGTCTGCTCATAGCGTATCCGGTCCCAGTGAATGCCGTCCAGTTCGTAATTGGTCACCAGTTCGCGAACAATGCTCATCAAATACTCCTGAACGTCCGGCGAACCGGGATCCAGAGTGTAGTCGGAGCCGATGACCTGCGGACCGGCGTTCATGTCCGCCTGCTCCACCATGATCCATTCGGGGTGAGCGGCCAGCGTCGCGTTGTTCGCCGGCGGCCAGCTCGTCGACACCCGAAACGCGGTCAACCACGCATGTACCTCGATGCCCTGCGCATGAGCCTGCTGTATCAAATAGGCCAGCGGGTCGATGCCTCCTTGAATATCAGTTGCCTTCGGCACAATGGCCGAGTTCCAATACGCCCCGTGGGCGCTCGATCCACTATCCTGGTAAGCCAGCAGCTCGGGAAAGATCGCGTTGTATCCTCCTTGAACCGCGCGAGCCACCATCGCGTCGATCTGCGCCGCGCTCTTGTATCCTTCATGCCAGACATCCGCCCACATGCCCCGGAACTCCGTGGTTTGGGCTGCGGCACGGCCGACCGGCAAAGCCGCCAGGATCACGGCAATCCTGACCGGACGAGAGACGAGTCCAAATGACATGGATTGATCCTCCTCGAGAAATGGCTTTATGGCCGAGATTTGCAGAATGACCCATACGACAAACCGGAGGCGGCACGGCCCCCCCAAGGCCCGTGCCGCGCACCCTGACCTGCTTATTGACCGCTCACGACCGAGTAATCGTCGTAATACGCCAGACTTGTCGAACTGTAACCCGAACCAAGTCTCGCACGGTCGAAGCTGAACTGGCCTTGACTGTTGGCGTAGGATACGCCCGACTTGGCCAACACGCCGTCCACGTAGAAGTCAATGGTCGTGCTCTTGATCACGGCTTTCAGTTCGTGCCATCCCACGCTCCGAGTCGGAGCACCCGGGCCGTTCAGCGCTACCCAACCCGGTCCGGGCGAATAGGCCACGCGAGCTGCGTAGTACGTCCGCATCGCCTCCTGCACGTTGGACTTGCCCAGTGCTACCAACTGAACGACGCTGGGCGACGCATCCAGCAGCTCGCACCACTGACGATCCAGATTGGAGGTGTTGTTATCGTACAGGCGAAACTTCCACACGATCGGAACGGCGTCCGAGGCCGTCGTTTCAGTAAAGTTGCGCTGGTTTCGGGCCGCCGACGTGCCGATGTAGATCGACTTCGGCGAGCTGAAATACAGCGCCGTCGACAGGGTCCCGCCGGGCGATACCGAAATCGGCCACACGGCGGTAAACGCCGTCTGGTTCGCATAACTATCGAAATTGTCGAAGAAGATCGTGGTGCCCCCCGTGGTCACCGTCAGTGTGGCCGAGTTCGAGGTCGCGATCCCGCAGCCGGCCGTCACCACGCAGCGGTAGCTCGCCGCATCGTTGCTGTCGGCATTGGAAACGGTCAGCGTCGCGGTCGTCACGCCGGAGTAGTGGCCGCCGTTCGACAGGTTCACCTGGTTCTTTTGCCACTGGTAGGTCAGGGCGCCGTCCCCGGCAGCGGCGACGCTGAAGTTGGCCGTCCCGCCCGTCGCCACCGTCTGATCCGATGGATGTTGGGTGATCGTAGTCGCGGCCTTGAGCGTCAAGCCCGCCGCGTTTGAGGTCGTACTGCCGCCGGCGTTGCTCACCACACACCGGTAATTCGCCGCGTCATTGCCGTCCGCGTTTGACACTGTCAGCGCCTCGGTGGTCACTCCGGAGTAATGCCCGCCGTTCGTCAGGTTCACCTGGTTCTTTTGCCACTGGTAGGTCAGTGTGCCCTCGCCCGTGGCCGTCACGCTGAAAACCGCCGTCGAGCCCGGACAGACACTCTGGGCCGCGGGGTGCTGAGTGATCGTCGGAGGCTGGACGCCCCCGCCGCCGCCAACATACTCCCACTTGACCGCGTCGGCCCGCAATACCATCCCGTCATGATAGTTTTGGCTGGTCTGCGTCACGCTGTACTGCACGCCGGAATTGAGCACGAATTCCCCCAGCAGGTTCCAATTGTTGCGCCCGCAGGGATTCGTATCCACGTCCGTGTCAAGCACGATGCTCGTCGAACCGCCGGCGTGCGTGACAATGTGCTCCAATTGCTGAGTGGCGTTGGCCGAGGTGCACCAGGTGACATAAACCCGGTAGGTCCCGCTCGTCGTGGGCGTGAAACTGTAACTGCACCTGTTAGTGCCGTTCATGTAAGCGTACCGGCTCCCGATGCCGCTGGTGCAGTCCCACACCGTGCTCTTGCCGCTGGAGTTCCCGAACGAGCCCACTTCCGAGTAGTTGGCATTGTTCTTGCCCCCTGCGCGGCTCTCAACAATGAACGTAATCGGATCCGGTGCCTGGTTGACCAGCGCCATGTAATGACCCCAGTCCCAACCATGGCCCGGGTCCATGTGGTCCGTACACCGAACACACTCGCTCACGTCCGCGTGCCCCACGATGCCCGGCGCCGAACGGGCTTTCTGCTTCGGAATGCCCCAGCGATTGCAGACGTCCCGGGCCCAGTTCGCCGAGGCCTGATACATCGCCTCCGGATGACTGGGGTCGGCGGTATAACCCTCGTGTTCAATACCGATGGCCCTGCTGTTGTAGCAGACGATGTGGTATCCGACGTGTCGCTCGCAAACCATTTGCCAGATCGCTCCGGCTTCATCCATGACGTAGTGGGCGGCCACTCCTGAACTGCAGTTCTTGAACCAGGAGATGGTCCCCGCGGCCGAGCCCTCCGCAACGTGAATCACAATCGTGTCCTTGTTGGTCACCGACGTCGAGTAGTTGCAGGTCGGAGCCGGATCCCAAGTGGCCAAAGCGTAGTCCGGGTTGCCGCAATCGCCCGGCGCACTCATGATCTGATAGTCGAAAGTCGTCGCCTCCACCGCCACCAACCCCTTCGGCACCAGACTGTCGAGATCAACGCCAACCGACTGCGAAAGAACCTCGAAAACCTCGCCCGCCGAATTCACCTTCGAAAAACCGTTCTGCAATCTCTGATAAATGCCCCGGGCAAAGAACTTGCTGCTTTCGGCATCGAGGCCGGCGTATTCGATGACCACCGGCAACCAGGCACGTAAACCTTGGTTGCGGTCGATCTTGGCCTTCTTGGCCGCCCGGTCCAGCACTGCCGCCGCCCCGCGAATGTTCGCGGCTGCGTCGATCTTGAGAACCTCGCTGTCCAGCTTCAGCAGTCTCGCCGCTTGCTTCAACGAATCAGAGTATTCGCTATCGCGCAGAGCCATGATCCCGTAGCCGCCCTCGATCGTCGGCTCGGTCCCGCGATCTTCAAACGCGCTGCCAACCTTGCCCAGAGCCAGCAAGAGGTCAAGCGGCACGTCGTACTCCGCGGCCGCCTCCTCGAATACCGGCATGAGCGGTTGATACCCGGCCGAGTAATACCCCGCCCCCGGATCGTAGGAATCCTCCGGCGGCAGCTCCTCGCCCATCACCGCCACCGGTAGCAAAAACACAACAACACACATCGCTGCCTGAGAATGCAGCTTCCTCGACATGATCATCCTCCTCGTACAGAGACAACCGGAATGTGAAACCGGCACAGAGCCGGCCTTTCGCATCAGCGTTTTGGGCAGCGGCTGCTCATTGATGACAGAGCCTGAGATGACCAGCTTTTCCTACCAGACGCCGGATACGGTGCCACATACCGCATCCGCCACAATCAGACCGCCTGCTCCGCACGACACAATACCGTGACGCAAACGTCTGTCAACCGTTTTCTCCAAAATTCGACGTCGATCACGTGCCAATTCCGTCGACAAGGTTCGCCACGCCCTCATCTGAGCCTCCATCCTCAATGGCTGTTGCCTTCCGGAATTGGCGCCACCGACGCAAAGCTGCTCAAATGCGACATGACCCGCGGCCGGATCATAACCTCTTGTATAGCAATGACTAACATACGGATTGCCGACCCCGCTACGAAAACCGCATCACTTTGACACAGATCAAGGGCTGCTCCGAGCCAACCTGCCCATACTCTCTCGATTCGAAAACCCGCCGGGGCAGCTCTCGGAGATGTGTCACGATGGCCTGCCGTCGGCCCAAATGGAGGTTTCCTGATGTTCTGTTTTCAGTGTGAACAGGCGGCCAAAGGGACAGGGTGCAGTACCATCGGCGTTTGCGGGAAGACCCCCGACGTCGCGGCCCTTCAAGACCTGCTGATCCATGCAGCCAAGGGCATCTCGATGCACGCGCATCGCGCCGGCTACCTGGGAGCTCGCGACCGACAGGTTGACCGCTTCATCGTCGAAGCCCTGTTCACCACCGTCACCAATGTGAACTTCAGCCCGGAGCGGATGGGCGAGGAACTGCACAAGGCCGCCTCGATCAGGGACAGAGCCCGCATACTCTACGAGCAAGCCTGCATCAAGGCCGGCAAGCAGCCTGAAATACTAACCGGTCCGGCGATTTGGTCCCCCGCCGGCGACATTGACGGTCTCGTCGCACAGGGTCAGGACGTCGGCATCATGGACCGCATTCGCGTCCGCGGGATGGATGTGGCCGGCCTCGAAGAACTTCTGACCTATGGCCTCAAGGGCACGGCGGCCTACGCCCACCACGCGATGATTCTCGGACACGAGGACGACGGCGTTTACGCCTTCTTCCATGAGGCCCTCGACAGCCTGACACGAACGGACCACACCGCCGCAAGCCTGCTGTCCCTGGTACTCAAGTGCGGCGAGGTTAATCTGAAGGTCATGGAGCTGTTGGACAGGGCCAATACCAGTGCCTACGGCCATCCGGTGCCGACACCGGTGCGCATCACGCCGGTCAAGGGCAAGGCGATCTTGATCTCGGGCCATGATCTCAAGGATCTGGAAGAACTGCTCAAGCAAACCGAGGGGACAGGCATCAACATCTACACGCACAGCGAGATGCTCCCGGCCCACGGTTATCCGGAGCTCAAGAAGTACAAGCACCTGGTCGGCAACTACGGCGGAGCCTGGTTCCAGCAACAGGACGAATTCGAACGCTTCCCCGGGGCGATCCTCATGACTACCAACTGCATTCAGAAGCCCCGAGACAGCTATCGTCACCGGCTTTTCACCTGCGGCCTGGTCGCATGGCCGGGTGTCACCCACATCACCGACCGCGACTTCCGCCCGGTGATCGAAGCCGCCCTCGCCGCCGACGGCTTCAGACACACCGAGCCGGAAAAGACGATCCTGGTGGGATTTGGCCATAACTCGGTGCTTGGTGCGGCCGACAAGGTGATCAAAGCCGTCAAGGCAGGCAGAATCCGTCACTTCTTCCTGATCGGCGGTTGTGACGGCCACAAGGAAGGCCGCAATTACTACACCGACTTCGCTGAGGCCGTGCCCGACGACTGCGTGATCCTGACGCTGGCCTGCGGCAAGTACCGATTCAACAAGCTCGACTTCGGCACCGTCGAGGGGCTGCCGCGATTGCTGGACGTCGGCCAGTGCAACGACGCCTACTCGGCCATCAAGATCGCTATCGGCTTGGCCGACGCCCTCAAGTGTGGAGTCAACGATCTGCCGCTGTCGCTGATCCTGAGTTGGTACGAGCAGAAGGCAGTGTGCATTCTGCTGACGCTGCTGCACCTGGGCGTGCGGAACATCCGACTGGGACCGTCGCTGCCGGCGTTCGTGTCAACGAATGTCTTCGCCGTCCTGAGCGAGAAATTCGGCATCCGGCCGATCGGCACCGCACGCGAGAACCTCGCTGAGTGCTTGGAGGCAACCCCATCCAAGACCGTGCCCATTGTGGAGAGCGACCCGGGCAAAACCGTTGGCTGAACCGCTGCGACCGGAAACCCGCGCGCCTTGCCCAAGCGCCCCCGAATCACCGCACGCCTCGGTCTTGCGGCCCGCAAGAAGGCAGCACGCCCTGGATGCTCCGCCAAAACAAGAAAGAGCATCCCGACAACGCGTGGAGCATTTCATCCGCCTGCCGCCGGCTTGATCGGGATCACGATCTCGCCAAACTCCTTGTCGTCGGTCCGGATGGTGATCTTGTCGCCTTCGGCCGGCGGAACGTAGGTCGGCGGAACGAACACATCGAGCTTGTAGGAAACGTCGTCGGCGTCCGGATAGATCCTCGCCCGGATGAGATTGTTGCTCCGCGTGATGCCGAAAATACTCAGGTTGTCCAGACCGTTGTTGGCGATCGTCACGCTGAATCGCTGAGCGCGGGCCGGCCCGCCGATAACGATCGCTTCCGGTGTCACCTCGATCCGCTTGGGATTGTACAGCCTCAACGGAACCTCGAGCGTGGGCTGCTCCTTGCAGGTCGTCGTCACCTTGATGGTCGCCTTCAGTTCGCCAAGGTCGAACGGCGGCTTGGGGTTGACCACCAGCTTGGCGTTTTGACTGCCGCGAAGCTTCTCAACGATGACCTCGAATTTCGGCGAGGTGCATTCAGCCGACAGGTACTCGATCTCGTCCGTCCCGTGGTACAGAATGGTCGCCAGTCGCCCCATCGTGTGCTTTCGGGGGTGACGCCCAAAGTCGATGCCCGTCGCCGGATCGCATTCCAGGTAAGGCCGAACGGTACCCAACAACACAACGTCCAGCTTCGGTCGCGTCGGATCGTTCGTCGTCAGCGTCACTTTGTGCTCGAAAGGTCCCGGCCGTGCGCCGCTCTCAAATGTACAGTTGAGAACCGCCATGGCCCCCGGTGTCAGGCTCTTCGTGTACTCGGATCCGACCGAGAGCCCCTCGCTTGCAGTCACTGAGTTGATCGTGAGCGGCTCCATGCCGTCATTACGATAGTAGAGCTTGGCCGTCACCTTGCTCGCCGGCTTGACCCCACCAAGGTCTTGTCGGGCCGACTCCACCGTCAACCGCGGCATCCGCCCCAGCGGGGTAGTGCCGGCTCCCTGGGGTTCGAGCAGCTCAGCGCTGCCGGCCGGACGGGGTATGCTGCCGAACTCGCTGCGACCCTTGCCCTCGAGCAAAGCGTCGATCTCGTTCCTCAGCATCTCCTCGTACTCAGCCATCTGTTCCGCCGCGGGAACGCCTTCGTGAACAGCCTCCACCGTCCCGTTCCTGCCGATCAATAAGACCGTCGGCACCCTCTTGATCCCGAACCGTGCGGCAGTCGTGTATTGCGGATCCGCCGCCAGCGCTGCTTCCGTCAGCCCTGCCTCCTTCGCCGCTTCCAGAACTTCGCCGACCGGCTTGAGCGAGTCCAGGCTGATGTTCAAGAAGGTGACGCCCTTGACCCCGTACAGACTCTGCAGAGTCCTCATGTACGGCAGTTGCCGGCGGCACTGCGACGACCAAGCCGCCCAGAAATTCACCACGGCCGGCTGGTTGCCGGTCCCGAACTGAACGGCCTGCCCAGCCTTCAACGGCATCTGACTGGTCACCGGCGTCGGCTTGCCCAGGAGATCCTCCACCCGAGCCACCACCACCGGCGGGGGCTGCGGTTGCGGCGCCGTCGGAGACACGCGAGGCTCCAGCGTTACCTGCAACTCCGACTTCTCCTTGAGGTTGGTCTTCAGGATGATATCGATGGGGTCATGGTTCGGCGGAGTAAAATCCTGGGGCACGCGCACCACCATCCGGAAAGACTTCGACCCCGCAACAGGTGTCAGCTCAGTCTTGATCTGATCATTGCCCGGCACCACGGACTCGATCTTGAAATCCTCCTTGCCGCTGTAGTTGATCGTCACCTGACGAATGAACTCCCGGGTCAGCGGCAGGAACAACGGAAGCCGGTTTGGACTCACCTCCAGCAACGGTGGCGAGTATAACGAACACGGCACGCTGATCCGTTCGTCCTTATCCAGACCGGTGGTAAACTGCAACACTGTGGAATTGTTCCGCTCGGCAAACGGCCGCACGCCTGTGATCTTGATCTCCGCCACCTTGCCCGGCTCCACCTCGGTGACTTCCGCCTTGAAGACGGATTGCTGACCCGGAGGCAACGGAACGGGCTCCAGTTTCATGTGCCCTTCGGTGTAATTCGTGACCTTGATCACCCGCGTCACGTCCGTCTCGTCGGTCACCGTGCCGAAAACGGCATTGGACGGTTCCAGGGCAACACGAGGCTTCACCTTGCCCTTGATGGTCAAGGGAACGACCTTGTTGGCCGGATCGTTGCTCTCAACCTGAACGGACCTCGATACGGGCTGAGACTGAACCGCTTTGCTCAGGGTCAGCTTGACCGTCACCTTGCCCTGCCCCCCCGGGGCGATCACCTTGTCATAATCGACAACCGTGCAACCGCAAGTCGTCTTGACATTCAACAACTCCAGCGGCGACTTGCCGTCGTTGTGAATCACGTACGCGTGCTCGACCACCGTGCCGGACCAGGCATCGCCGAAATCGAACGTGTTCTCGTCGCATCGCAGCTTGGGCCCATTCGGATCGGCCGGGGCAACCGACGACGCCGGCGGAACCGGAGCAACGCCGGGAGGGACCTGACCCTTCACCTCGCCGGCACCTGGCAAGGTTGTGAATACCAATGACGCCGCCAGAATGATCAATTCCTTGGACATATGGCCTTTCGTCACGACGACCTCCGTTTAACGCATGCTGAACACTCGCTGTAACCGCCCGACCCGCTCCGCATGGTGCGTCACCTTGAAGCCGATCGGAACAAGAACTTATGTACTGTAGAATCTCGAATCGGTAATTCTAGGCCAACGGCCCTATACGCAAAAGCCCGGCAATTGACCGCCCGTGCCCCCACCCCGCTCTCGACAGTGCAACCATCTTTGCAACAGATGTCTCACGGACTTCAACCTCTTGTCATAAATATACTTATCGCCGACCTCAGGGACCCGCCTTGGACAGCCCCCCTGGCACTCATCCAACCAGCCGGCCGCCCACCCCACGAGTTCACAACATGTCCCCACGGATATCACCGCAAACCTCTGCGAAACGCATGGGACGATAAGTCATTTCACCCGAGTCCCCCAACGCGGCCTCTCACCGACTTGCCCGCTCCACGTATTCGCTTCTAAGATGGGCACCGGTCACGCAGGTAATGGAGGCGACGCGTGAAACTCAGCATCGTCGTGCCTGTCTACAACGAAGTCCGGACCCTTGAGGAATTGGTTCGCCGGGTGCTCGCCGTTGACGTCGGCATGGAAAAGGAACTCATCCTCGTCGATGACGCCTCCACCGACGGCACCCGTGATCTTTACGACCGCATCCGCCGCGAGCATGCCGGCCAACACATCCAGGTGCTCATGCACCCTCACAACCGAGGCAAGGGGGCTGCGCTCCGAACGGGCTTCGACAAGGCCACCGGTGACATCATCCTCGTGCAGGACGCGGACCTCGAATACGACCCTCGCGATTACCCGAGACTTCTTGCCCCCATTCTCGACAACCGCGCCGACGTCGTTTTCGGCTCCCGCTTCGTAGGCGGCGAGGCGCACAGGGTCCTTTTCTTCTGGCACATGCTCGGAAACAAGATCCTGACCCTGCTGTCCAACATGCTTACCAACTTGAACCTCACGGATATGGAAGTCTGTTACAAGGTCTTTCGCCGCGAGATCCTGCGCAATTTCGAGCTCAAGAGCGATCGCTTCGAGTTCGAGCCCGAGTTCACCGCCAAGATTGCCAAGACCGGCTGCCGCGTTTACGAGGTGGGCATCAGCTACGCCGGCCGGGACTACTCAGAGGGGAAAAAGATTACTTGGGTGGACGGCATCAAAGCAGTCATCGCGATCTTCCGATACAGTTTCTTCCGCTAGCCGACGTCTATAGTCCCTTCCGTCGCAACTGGTGCGCATTTTGCGTGCATGTTTCCGGATCGCAGAACGCTTGGGTTGCGGCCCGCAAAAAGGCGGTCCGCCTTAGGTCAATTCAACCGCCTTGAATAAACCCCTTGATGCCCGTCTCCTGCCACGACGCCGCTCCGCAACCTGATGCGGAAACGGGCGCCCACCACGAAACCGTCCGCCGCCCCTCGCCTGGCTAAAGCTTATAAGCTGCTTCACACAAACAACTTACAACTATTTGTGGTCGCAGCAAATCGGCGGACTATGATCCCCTCAGATAAGCAGGCGTCCGCCAGGGAGACAAAACCATGAACTCGTCCTCGCAGATCGATACCAGACTCGAACGGATGCTGTCCCAGACCGAAGACGGCGTGTTCGTCTTGGATGCTGAGCGCCGATATGTCTTGTTCAATACGGCGTGTGAACGTCTGACCGGCTACAAGACATCAGAGGTCGTCGGCGCGTCCTGTGGCAAGATCGGTGTCACCGAATGCCGCGACGAGCAGGGCCGATCACTCGAAGCCTCCCTCTGTCCGGGATGGGCGGTGTTCAAAGGTGATTTGCCCTGCGCCCGCCAGCGAATGCGCATCACCACCCGCGATGGCCGCCACCGGTGGGTCGAAACCCACTACACCGCCCTGCGCGGAGCCGAAGGTCAACCCGAAGGTGTGATCGGCGTGATGCGCGACATTACCGAGGCTAAGGCTCGCGAGGACCAGTGGCGCGATACCACCGCGCGGTTGCGCGAAGAACTCCAATCACTCAGACAACGACTGCGCGAGCGCTATGGTTTCACCGAGATCGTCAGCCGCTCCCCCGCGATGCAACCGGTCTTTGAGAAGATCACCGCTGCAAGCAACAGCGGCTCGCCGGTGCTCGTCATCGGCGAACACGGCACCGGAAAGGAAACCGTCGCCCGCACCATTCACAACAGCGGACCGGCCAAGGAAGGACCGTTCGTGCCCGTCAGTTGCACCGGGGCCTCGCGAGACGTGGTTGAAGGCGAACTGTTCGGCTATCCCAACCATGGAGCCGACGCCCCCCTAGCCGAACGCATCGGCGCATACGCGGCGGCAAAGGGCGGCACACTGTTCATCGACGACGTCTCAGCCATGCCCCTCGTCAGCCAGGCCAGGCTGCTTCGAGCCATGCAGGAACGTAAATACACGGCCGGCGACGGCAGCGAGCAGGACGTTTCCAACGTTCGAATCATCGCTACGACGAGTCGGCCGACGCAGGATCTGATCACCTCCGGCCGCCTCCGCGAAGACCTGGCCTATCGCCTCAGCGTGATCAGCATTGAGCTGCCGCCTCTCCGATCACGCAAGGAAGACATCCCCGTACTGGTGGACCTCTTTGTCGCCGATTTCAACCGCAGCGGTCGGCGCCAGGTAACCGAGGTCGAGCCGGGTGCGTGGGCCGCTCTCGACGGCTACCACTGGCCGGGAAACCTCCGTGAACTGCATCATGTGATCGAGGCCTCCCTGGCTTCGGGCCAGGGCCCGGTTCTCAAGGCCGACGAAGTGCGCGCGGCTCTCCGCAATCGTGATCAGGCAAATGCAGCGGGCGGTCACCAGGGTACCCGACTTGACGGCGTGCTCGCCGATGTCGAGCGGCGAACGATTCTCGATGCCCTTCGCCAGGCCCGCGGCCAACGGAGCCGGGCGGCCAAGATCATGGGCATCTCGCGCAGCCGCCTCTATCGCCGAATGGATGCACTCGGGATCGTGCCCAAGGAACAAAGCCTCTAAGGCGGACCGCAACCCAAGCGCTCTGCGATCCAGAAACATGCGCGCAAAATGCGCACCAGTCGCGGCGGAAGGGACTAACAGACCCAGGGCCGGCTGTCGCCCGCTTAATTCCGCCTCAAGGCCTCGAGCGCTCACAACGGCCGCACGCGTGACAGTCCGGGCGGCACTCTCAGAACCCCCTCCGAGAGCAAGTTGTCCTTAGCTGATGCCCCCGAGTCGCCCACGCGCGGCCCTGACTAGGTGGCGATTGCGTCAGAGCGGCTCATTCAGACGTCCGAACAACATGAAATCAGGGTAGCGCATTCTTGCCGCAGCGACGGTCAAGACACCATGATGAGTTGCGTCGAGCGCTTCCCTCAGCAGATTCCTTAGTGGTGCCGACGCCCCCGTCGGCACACTGTCGTCGTACGACCTTCGTCTGCTCCGCTGGCCCCAGAATCCCTTCTGGTGCCTACACCGCTGGCCCCCGAATCCCTTCTGGGGCCCACACCGCTTACCCCAAAATCCCTTCTGGGGCCTACATCGCTGGCCCCCGAATCCCTTCTGGTACCCACACCGCTGGCCCCCGAATCCCTTCTGGTACCCACACCGCTTACCCCAGAATCCCTTCTGGGGCCCACATCGCTGGCCCCAGAATCCTTTCTGGGGCCCACACCGCTGGCCCCAGAATCCCTTCT
>DAOOIV010000067.1 GCA_035384605.1 Phycisphaerae bacterium | reverse complement strand
ATGGATTCCGGGCCTAGCGAGAAATGGATTCCGGGCCTGGCAAAAACAGGATTCCGGGCCCAGCAAGGGATGGGGCACGGGCAGGGCCTGGCGACAGAGAGCAGAGAGGCACGGCGATGGGATGGGAGCAGGTTGGGGTATTGGTAGGAGTGTTGTCGCCGCTGGTGGGCGTCCCGTTGGGGATGATCACGCTGTACCTGCGGGCCATTCGCGAACAACAGGCGACAACAACTTCGGAGATCTCGCGGAGAATTCACATTATCGAGGCATCACTGGACAATCTGGTGAAGCGGATGGCGGAATGCGACCGCGAGTTCACAACGAAGGAAGAATGGCTGCGAGAGTCGATGCTGGCCCGACAGCGGCTGGAGCGGCTGACCGAACTGGTCACGCGCATCCAGGCGGAGCTTGACGGCGAACGAGGTCTGGCTACGGAGATCGGCCGGGCGACGGAGGCGATGGTGGAGTTGGTGCGGAGGCTGACGGGAGCGGGGGAGAGGGCAGTAGAGCGGGTCAACACTACGGCCTCCATTGGGAAGTGACCAACGACCCGATCCCAATGACCGATCAACGACCCGCTGGTCCCAGATTCTCATCTGGGACCTTCCTGCTGACGATTCCGATGGTCATTGGTTCATGAAATGCGGAAATGCGGAACGGATTCCGCAGAGGGTGCGGCCCGGAAAGGATTCCGGGCCGAGCAAGAATGCCAATGACCCATCAGTGACCGGCCTTCGTCCGGGCTATGGCGTGGCGAGCCCGAATGAAGAAGTCCCAACGACGACTGCAGATGACGGGTTGACGGCCGCGGAGTTGAGGGTTGGAGGGGGATGATCAGAGATTTGAAATCTCAGATTTGAGATGCCAGATTGGGGATCTGCGATCTGACGGACTGCGCATTGGGGCGCGCGAATTGCACGATGCTGAAGGGAGGAGGGTGCGATGGGCAGGAACGGGGGCGTGCGGCAGATCAAGCGGGTGCGGAACGAGGTGCTGGTGGCGTTGAAGATGTTGTATCCGGCAGCGCTGCAGGGTGACCAGGTTCTGCGGACGCTGCTGGCGGTATTTCCGCAACTTGAGTGGGATCAGCTCAAGAAAGACCTCGCGTATCTATGTGAGAAGGGCTACGTGCAGCGTATCGTCGCCGACACGGAAGAGGATGCCCGGATGACTTCGTGGCGCAAGCGATGGTTTCGACTGACCTCAAGCGGGGTGGAGGTTGCCGATCACTGCGTGGAGGACAAGGCGCTGGAAGTGTAACGTTTGTTCAGTGGGCGGTGTTATTGTTTCGCTTTTCCGGTGGCGGGAGGATATCGGCCTGGTCGTTGCCCAGGGCCTTGGGGTCCTCGTTCTCGGTCTCGCGCAGGCCTTTCTTGAACTCAACGATGCTGCGGCCGAGCGATTTGGCCAGGTCGGGGATCCGTTTTCCGAAGATTAACAAGCCCACCAGGCCGATGATCACAATCTCCATCGGTCCCAACGTCCACGCGACGGGTTGGAAGACAAGGTTCATCAGAGACTCCTCAACCGGGGCTGGAACAGGCGGCCCAGCCATTCTGCGGGTCTGGAGGACCGGTCCCGAAAACGGCATTGTAGATCATTCCCGTGGCGGGGGTCAAACCTGCCGGTTGCTTCCCGATCAGGAGCCCGGAGCGGGCTGGGTTTGCGCGACATGGCCGAAATCGGCGGGGGTCGCCGTCGGGTTGGGCGCATTTCCGGGTTTTGCGTCGTGGTCCTTGCCGACGATCCCGTCGCTAACCATGGGCATGCCGGGCGGATGCACGACGACGCTGACCGGCAAGGCGCAGGTATTGAGGATGAAGCGACCCAAGCCGTATGGCATGTGGAGATAGTCCTGCCAGGTCCAGGCGAAGGCGTCGTCCATGTCGCCCTTATCCACGAACGGATCCTGCCACCACAAGGGGTAGTGGGGCACCGCGCCGTCGGCCAATCGCAATTCGGATTCGGGCAAGGTCCTTTTACGAATCACCGGTTCGGGGCCTGCGGCAAGGAAGCCGTCTCGGCTGGGGGTGGTGCGAGCCTCCTTGCCGATGGCGTCGTCGGCCCACGGATTGACGGCGGGCGGCTGGTTGCAGGCCACGGACGCGGCGGCGACGATTAGCGCGGTTGCGATCAGGCGTGCGGAAGTCTTCATAGTGGCTGCTCCACTTGGTAATCGATGGCGTAGTTCGGAGCCTCACGGGTGATGGTGATGTTGTGGGGGTGATTCTCGATCACGCTGGCGGGCGAGATGCGAATGAAGCAGGCCTTGGAGCGAAGCTCCTCGACCGTCGGCGTTCCGCAGTAGCCCATGCCGGCCCGCACGCCGCCCACCAGTTGGTAAACAAATTCGGCGAGCTGGCCTCGGTAGGGTACACGACCCTCGACACCCTCAGGGACAAGCTTATCGGCCCTGGTCTCGCCGCCTTGACCATAACGATCGGCGCTGCCGCTGACCATTGCGCCAAGCGAACCCATTCCGCGATATTCCTTGAAGCGACGTCCCTTCCAGATCACGATCTGGCCGGGGGACTCATCGAGACCGGCGAACAGCGAGCCGATCATGACGGAACTGGCGCCGGCGGCGATGGCCTTGGTGATGTCGCCCGAATAGCGGATACCGCCGTCGGCAATGACGGGTACGCCCGCGGGCTCGGCCACCGCGACCACGTTCATGATGGCGGAAACCTGCGGCACGCCGACACCGCTGACCACACGGGTGGTGCAGATGGATCCGGGACCGATACCGACTTTGACCGCATCGGCGCCGGCGTCAATCAGGTCGCGGGCAGCCTCGCCGGTGGCAATGTTGCCGGCGATGATGTCGATGTTGTGTTTCTTACGGATGTTGCGAACGGTCTCGATGACGTTATCGCTGTGCCCGTGGGCGGTGTCGACGACGATGACATCAACGTCGTTGGCAATCAGAGCCTCGACTCGCTCATAGTCGTGTACGCCGACGGCAGCCCCGACGCGAAGCCGGCCTCGAGAATCCTTGCAGGTCGTCGGGTAGAGCCGGCTGCGATTGATATCACGGATGGTGATCAGGCCGGCCAGTCTCCCGTCGCTGTGAACCAGCAGCAGCTTCTCGACCTTGTGCCGGTTCAGAATCCGCTCCGCGTCTTCGAGGGTGGTATCGGGAGCGGCCGTGACCAGATTGGTCTTGGTCATGACCTGCTCAATGACCATGTCGTTGGAGGCGGGCGGGAGAAACTTGAGGTCTCGGCGTGTCAAGATGCCCCGGACCCTGCTGTCGTCGTCCGTAATTGGGACACCGGACACGTTATGCAGGTTCATGATCTCGCGGGCCCGGCCGACGGTGTCATTGGGGCGAAGAGTGATGGGATCAATGATCACGCCCGATTCCGACCGCTTGACCTTATAGACCTCGCGTGCCTGGGCCTCGATGGAGAGGTTCTTGTGAATGATACCTATGCCGCCCTCTTGGGCCAGGGCGATAGCCAAGGCCGATTCGGTGACCGTGTCCATGGGGGCCGAGATCAGCGGGATGTTGATGGGGATGTTCCGGGTCAGGCGGCTGCGCACGTCCACCACGCGGGGAATGACGGAAGACCGTGCCGGGATCAGCAACACGTCGTCGAAGGTGATCCCTTCGCCGGTGATCTTGGAGCCGGGATATCCGGACCGGTTCATTCGCTCGGCCACTTTGCGGGTATCGTTGACCATGATGTTATATAGCGGCAGGACGGCTGGGGCGTCAAGGGTTCAGGGTTCGGGGTTCAGGATAAGGCGGATGGATGAAGGATCAATTGAAGGGGTGGGAGACTCGGGGTCCGGGAGAGGGCTGAGGGGCAAAGGATGAATTGAAGAACGGTTGACAACTCACAGGTCGCCGCTGCGGAATGGGCTGGAAGGCTTGCCAGGGACTGATCGGGGTCTTTAAGATCGGTCCAGCAGAGAACAGCACGAATGGGAAGGCGAGTCGTTCGGGTCTCTTGCCTGCCCGTGTTCCGGTCCAGCGGGAAAAGACCTTGGCGGGCAAGCCTCCGGTGGTACCCGGGGCGGGTCGGAAGGACGAGATCATCGCTCCCCCACCTGCAAGAAGCAGGTGGGGCACCCGCCGAGTGATACGGCAGGTCTCGGTCGCCTTGGCGACCTCGACACCGCCCTACCGGTCGGGTTCGTTGGTTTTCACACAGGCTGTTCGAGGCGGGGTTTGACAGGAGTGGCAGGGATGTCGCCGGGGAAATTCACACATCTGCACGTTCACACGCATTTCAGCCTGCTGGACGGGGCGGTGCGAATCAAGGATCTGGTTGAGAAGACCAAGCTGCAGGGCTCGTCGGCGGTGGCGATGACCGACCACGGGAACCTGTTCGGGGTGGTCCCTTTCTACCAGGCGGCGGTCAAGGCAGGGGTAAAGCCGATTCTGGGGTGCGAGGTGTACATGGCCCCGGGGGACCGGCGGGAGCGCGAATCGCGGGGCATTCAAGAAGCCAGCTATCACCTCCTTTTGTTGGCGCGCAACCGAACGGGTTACGGCCATCTGCTCAAGATCGCCTCGATCGCCTACCGCGAGGGGTTCTACTATCGTCCGCGGATCGACAAGGAGGTGCTGCAGGCCCACCGTGAGGGCCTCATCGGCATGAGTGCGTGCCTGGGCGGCGAGGTACCGCAGGCCCTGCTGCGAGGCGACGTGCAGGCGGCCGAGGAGATCACCCGCACCTATCTCGACATTCTCGGCGAGGACGGGTTCTTCCTGGAGCTCCAGGACCAGGGGATGGACGAGCAGAAGGTGGTCAATCCGGCGATGATCGACCTCGCCCGGCGTCTCGGCGTGGGTCTGGTGGCGACCAACGACGTGCATTATTTGGATGTCGAGGATGCCGAAGCCCACGAGGTGCTCTGCTGCATCAGCACGGGCAAGAGGCTGACGGACGATGACCGGATGCGGTTGCCTTCGAACCTGTTCTATCTGCGGTCGCCGGCGGAGATGTGGGAAACGTTCAAGGACGTCCCCGAGGCCCTGGAGAACACCCAGCGCATCGCCGACATGTGCAACGTTGAGCTGGAGTTCGGCAAGACGCATGCCCCGGTGTACCGCGTGCCGGGCGGCAAGAGCGACCGTGAATACCTGCGAGAGCTCGTCTACGAGGGGGCCAGAGCCAAATACGGCGAAATCACCGACGAGATCCGCGAGCGAATCGACTACGAGCTGGAGGTCATCTCATCGAAGGGCTTCTGCAGCTATTTCCTGATCGTGTGGGACTTCGTGAAGTACGCCCGGTCGCGGGGGATTCCCAGCGGAGCCAGGGGCAGCGGATGCTCGACGGTAGTAGGTTACTGCCTGGGCCTTTCGGCGCCGGACCCGCTGCGATACGGCTTGTATTTCGAGCGGTTCATGGACCCTGACCGCGACGAGATGCCGGATATCGACATTGATATCTGCCAGGAGGGCCGGGAAGAGGTCATCGACTACGTGCGGAAGAAGTACGGGCAGGTGGCCCAGATCATCACCTTCGGGACCCTGCAGCCGCGGGCGGCGGTCAAGGATGTCGGGCGCGTGTTGGGTCTCGGTTTCGAGGAAACCAACGCCATCACCAAGCTGATTCCCGAAGAGCTGAAGATGACCATCGACAAGGCAATGGAGAAGGAGCCCGATCTTCGCAGGCTTTACTCGGATAACGAGCAGATCCGCAAGGTCATCGACGTCGCCCGGCGACTGGAGGGGCTGTCGCGACACACCGGGGTGCACGCGGCCGGCGTGGTGATCTGCGACGAGCCGCTGGAGAACTTCATCCCGCTGTACCAGCCGCCCGGCACCGATCAGGTGATCACGCAATTCGACGGGCCAAGTGTTGAGGCGTGCGGGCTGCTGAAGATGGATTTTCTGGGCCTCAAGACGCTCACCGTTCTCGAGCGGGCCAGGCAACTGGTAAAGAAACAGCAGGGGATCGACCTGGACCTCGACAGGATCGAACTCGACGACCAGAACGTCTATCAGCTCTTCGTTCGCGGCGAGACCAAGGGCATCTTCCAGTTCGAATCGGGCGGAATGCGGGACGTGGTGATGAAGATGAAGCCGAACCGCATCGAGGACCTGATTGCGGCCAACGCCCTGTATCGTCCCGGCCCAATGGTGCACATCGACGCGTACGTGGCCCGCAAGCACGGCGAGCAATGGAGCACTCCGCACCCGATCATGACCGAGGTGCTCAGGGAGACCTACGGTATTCTGGTGTATCAGGAGCAGGTTTCGCGGCTGGTGAACCGGCTGGGAGGAATCGAGCTGAAACAGGCATTCCGGCTGGCCAAGGCGATCAGCAAGAAGAAGACGGCCATGATCGAGTCGATGCGCGAGCCGTTCGTGAGGGGCTGCGCCGAGAAGGGAGTCCCGCGCCGGACGGCCGAGGAGATCTTTGAGGACATCCTGCGTTTCGGCGGATATGCGTTCAATAAGTCGCACTCGACCGGCTATGCCCTGGTGGCCTACAAGACGGCGTACATGAAGGTGTACTACCCCACCGAGTACATGGCGGCGCTGCTGACGCTCGAAATGGATTCGACCGACAAGGTTGTCGAGTACATCGAGGAATGCAAGCGGATGGGGATCCGGGTGTCGGCGCCGGACGTCAACCTGTCGGATAATGATTTCACGGTGATCCGATCCGAGCGGGGCAAGGGCGAGATCCGTTTTGGATTGCAGGCCATCAAGGGGGTGGGCGAGAAGGCGGTGAGCGCGATTCGGGCGGCACGGAGCGAAGGTGGGCCGTTCAAGTCGATTTTCGACTTTTGCGAGCGGGTGGACCTGTCGGCGGTGAATCGGGGCGTATTGGATGCGCTGATCAAGTGCGGTGCATTCGACTCGACCGGCGCGACCCGCAAGGGGCTGACCATGGTTCTTGACGACGCCATCGCGGCGGGGAGCTCGGCAGCGGCCGACCGGCGTTGCGGCCAGTTATCCCTGTTCGGCGGCCCCGGTGGGCTCGTGCCGCGAGCGGAACCGCGCATCCCAGGCGAGCAGTGGAGCGAGGCGGAGATGCTGGCCCACGAGAAGGCCACACTGGGGTTCTATGTGACCCGGCACCCGCTCACCTCGCACGAGCAAACGCTGCTCAAGTACGCCACCGCCCGTACGAGCGACCTGAAGCGCTACGACGACGGTGCGGAGGTCATTCTCGGCGGACTGATCAGCCGGATGCGCACGATGCTGACCAAGAGCGGCCGCAACGCCGGTTCGAAAATGGCCATCCTCACGCTCGAGGATTTGTGGGGACAGGTGGAGGTCATGGTCTTTTCCAGAGACCTGGAGAAGTATCAGGCGCAACTGGCGCCGGAATCCCTGGTCTTCTTCAAAGGTCGCGTGGACCGCAGGCGGGAAGAGCCGTCGCTGAAGGCGACGGAAGTGATTCCGATGGAATTCGGCGACGAGCGCCTCAGTTCGTCGGTGCTTCTGAAGGTCAACTGCGTCGGGGCTGAAGCCTCCCTGCTCAAGCGCGTTCGCGACACGCTCGATCGATTCCGGGGCGACCGGACGGTGCTGATCGAAATGCTGACCTCCGGTAACCTGAAGGTGACGCTGCGTGCGAACGGGCGAACGGGGGTAACGCCGACAGCAGACTTCCGCCGCGCGATGGAAGGGGTCCTCGGGGAGGGATCGGTGGTAGTAAAGGGCTCCGGGCGAAGTCTGGAAGCACAGGCCGGCTTCGTCGGAGGAAGACAGGAGCAGCCGGACGAACCGGCCGCCTACGTCGAAGAAGCCGACGACGAGCCCGTCTGACGGTGCGGGATCCGCTATCCGACCGGCTGCGAGGCCGCAGTTGTGGTCGGAACCTTGTCCTTGAGAACCGGCGCATCGGGATCCACCTCCGGTTCCTGCCGGAAGCCCTGCATGACAAGGTCCCCCAGATCGAACTTCAATCGCTTGTTTCTCGATACCGCCCTGGCCTTTCTCGCCAGGGTGCGACGTTCGAGTCGCTGTTCCTGTGGCAGGGCGACGACGATCCTGTTGCCCGTGTCCCGAACATCGAGCAAATAGACGCTGGCGAAGACGCGCTGGTAGGTTCTGACCATCGAGTCGTAGAGCGGATTCAAGCCGCGGCTCCAGAGGTTGGCGATCACGATGCCGCTGGGGTTCAGCGCACGGCGTACGGCCTCGAGAAACTGCTGCGTCGCCAGGTGATAGGGAATTTCCTCGTCGCCGTAAGCATCAAGGAAAACCATGTCGTAGGGTTCCTCGCATTGTTCGACAAACCGGCGTCCGTCGGCCACGTGCACGCGCATGGTGGCATCCTCGCGAAAGCCGAAGAACTCCTTGGCCACCTTGACGACGTCCGGGTCGATATCGACGACGTCGATCATCGTGTTTGGATAATGCTTGTGCAGGATGCCTGGAATCGTGCCGCCGCCCAATCCGATGACCAGCACGCGTTTGGGCGGTTTCACCAGACCGAGCCCCACGAGCATCACCTTCGCGTAGGGCAGTTCGATGTGGTCCGGATCTCCGACCTTCACGACACTCTGCCGGGCTCCACCCCGCTCAAACAGCAGGCTGCGCAGTCCGCGGTCATCCTCGGTGACCACCACGAGGTTGTAGGGGGACTTCTTCTCGTAGAGCACCCTCTCGCCCGACTGGGCGACGGTGACGAGAGAGAGCAGAGACGGCAAGCCAATCAGCAGAAGCCTTCGGCGGGTCATCGGTCGCAACCTCCACACGGCGGCCCAGCGAATGCAACCATTGTCAGCCCCTTTGCCGCCGGCGACAAGGATGCAGCTTGGATCGGCAGGTCTCCGCCGCCTTCGGCGGCTCCGAGCATGCCCCACCTTCCTGCGCACCCCGCTAAGCCTGAGTCGTGGGCTCCGATTGCTGCTCCTGGTGCATCCAGCGTTTGAGCAGCGGCACCAGAGCGAAGCAGATGAGCGCGGAAATGACGGCCGCGATGGCGATCTTTCCGAAAACGTTCCCGTACAGGTGAACCGTCTCCGTCGGTGGCGGGATCACCATTCCGCCTGCTTGGTTGTCGCTCTTGACGCCCGTGAACTGGGAGATGATCGCCGCCAGGTATTGCGAGTATGCGGTGGCCAGGAACCAGGTGCCCATGACCGTACTGACCAGATGGCCGGGTGAAAGCTTGGTGATCATCGACAGGCCCACGGGCGAGAGACAGAGTTCGCCCGTGGTCTGAAGGAGGTAGCCGAGATACAGCCACGCAAGGAGCACCATACCGCGCTCGTTCGAGGTCTGGGCACCGTACCAGAAGGCGGCAAAACCCAATCCGAGTTGAAGCAGTCCGAGCGAGAACTTGACCGGCGTGCTCGGCTCCCAGCCCCGCTTGCCCAGAAAACCCCACAGGGCGGTGAACAGGAGGCCGAAAAGCAGAATGAAGATGGGGTTGACCGACTGAAACGTGCTGGTCGGGATCTCGGCGACGCGACCGGCCACGCCCATCCCCACATTGTCCTCTGCGACTTCCCATGTGATGGTAAAGTCGGGCTTGTCCTTGTTCTCCTTGCGCAGTTGATCGAGGATGTTCAGGGTGAAGAGTTGACTGCCGTTGTGGTAGCCGAGCTGTTCCTGGGTGGGCTGGATTTCGATTGTCCGGCCGACTTGGTCGGCCGTGATGCGGTACTCCTCGATGACCCGGTCCACGTTGCGATCGGTGAAGTTGTTGACGGAACTGCCGGCCTGCTCGAAGAACGCCCAGAACAGCATCTGGAAGAAGGTCAGGATCAGCACGACGAACATCCGCTGTCGGGGGATCCTGTCGAGCCGGAAGACCTCGAGGGCCAGATAGACAATGGCCGCCAGGCCCGCGAGCAACAGTGCCAGTCCGGCCGGCCGGCTCATTTCCTGAACGAAGACGGCAAGAATCTGTACGAGGGCGTGCTCGCTGGTCGCAAGCCGCCTGGTGTACTCGTCGGATATCAGCGTCAGCGGACGCAGATCGACTCTGAAGACGGCGAATCCCGAAACCAGAAGCACAAAGACGCTCACGGACAGCAGGGTGCCCAGATACACGGCCGATTCGGCACTGAGTAAACCGAGAACGGGGCGACGAAGACGTTCAACGTCGGGTGGTGCGCCGGCCTCCTTGGGCAGGCCGCCGCGTCCCAGGGCCACCCAGGCCACGACGGCGGCGACCAGGAGCGAGAATCCGACGAACACATTGACGGCGCTCGAGAACGGGTTGTCGGGGTGTTGCCAGAAAAGAACCGCCGCCGCCGCAATGGCCCCTGCCATGATGACAATTCGTGCGAGCCAGGCGCTCGAGAGCGACTCGCGAATCCTGCCCTGCCCGAGTTCGCGAAACGTCAGCCAGCCGGCCAGCACAAGGGCGGCAAGGAGGACGTAATTCGGATACATCCGAAACGCTTCGTTCGGCAGCTTCATGTCCGATACGACAAAGATGTTGAATGCGGCGGCCAGGGCCAGGAAGAACATCGAAACCTGCGACACGAGTGAGGGAGCCACGAAAACCGCGATACCGACAAGCATTCCAATAGTGGCCAAGCCGAAGCCGTAATGCCAGCCGATCGTCTCGCCGATGTAGCCGCACAACAGGGGCGACATTGCCGCCCCGAGATTGACACCCATATAGAAGATGGTGAAACCGCCGTCGCGCCGGGGACTACCCGGTGGGTACAGCGAGCCGACGATGGTTGAGATGTTCGGCTTGAAGAAGCCGTTGCCGCAGATCAGCAAAGCCAATGCGCTGAAGAAGCCCACACCGGTCTGAACCGTCATCATCAGGTGCCCGGCGGCCATCAAGAGCCCGCCGAGAACCACGGCGCGGCGTGCGCCCAACAGCCGATCGGCCAGCATTCCCCCAAAGAACGGTGTCATGTAGACAAGCGCGCAGTAGGAGCCGTAGACGGCGTAAGCGTCGCTGTCGCCGTATTCGAGGAACCCCTTCAGCATGTACAGGACCAACAGGGCTCGCATCCCATAGAAGGAGAACCTTTCCCACATTTCGGCAAAGAACAACGTGAACAATCCCGCGGGATGTCCGAACACGGTGCGGGACGGCGGCGTGCTCGCATCAGCAGCTATCATTCGCAGGGCTCCTGAGAAGAAAAGGGGCCGACCTTCAACCCTCGATCCGCGGTCTCGTCGGCCGGCCGGATTCTACCGGATGCGCGGCGACCGGGCAAAAACGGTTGCCTCCGGGTGAAATCGGCCTTCCTTCAGGGTAAGATAGGAGTGTGAGAAACAGGTGCGGGGCGGCTATGACAGCCGTGTCCGGCGGATCAATAGTCGGCCCCGCCTCGACGGGGAAGGAGACAGGCGAATGCCGGCGAGTTGTCGCTTCGCGGCGGGCATCCTGGCCTTAATGCTCATGGATCCCTTCCTGGTTCCAACTCGGGCGGAGAACCGCGGTTTCGTCCGCCGTGACGGCACTCATTTCGTGCTCAACGGGCGGCGGATCTACGTGGCGGGCACGAACAGCTACTACCAGATGATCCATCGCCGCACCGGTCATGCCGGCGCTGACGAAGTGCTTGACGAGATGCAGGCGCGCTCACTGACCGTGCTGCGAACGTGGGCTTTTCAGGACCAGGTTGAGAAGGCAGGCTGCCTGCAGTGTGCGCCTGCCCGACGACTCGGCCCAAACGAACGGCCGGTCGATTTCATCGATCCGGCGACGCTGGTTGCCCTCGATCAGACGCTGGCCGAGGCGGACTTGCGCGCAATCCGCGTGGTGCTTACCCTGGTCAACAACTGGGAAGACTACGGCGGGATGAATCGATACACCCTCTGGCGGTTCGGAGCGGTAAACCACGATGCTTTCTACTCCGACGCGACCATCCGCACCTGGTTCAAGGAACTGGCTGCCTTGCTGGTCAACCGCGTGAACACGGTTAACGGGCGGACCTATCGCGATGACCCGACCATCTTCGCCTGGCAGTTGACCAACGAGGCCCGTTGCAGCTCCGCCGCTTCGGCCACGCTGAACGCCTGGATGGGCGAGATGAGCGCTTATATCAAGAGCCTGGATCCCAACCACATGGTGAGCACCGGCATCGAGGGTTTTTACGGGCAAGGGCACGCGGACCGCAATACCGACAGTTGGATGTCGGTCTACGGGCAGGATTTTATCGACAACCACCAGCACGCAACCATCGATTATGCGACCTGTCACATCTGGCCTCAGAACTGGGGCTGGGACCCGATCGGCAGCACCTCTGCGGCTATGACGAAGGCTGAGCGGTATCTCCAGCAGCGCATGGATGATGCCCGCGATGTTTTGGGCAAACCGCTGATGATGGACGAATTCGGGATTCCTCGCGACAACTTCGGCACAGGAACCAGCGGCGGGCCGACAACCGTGCGGGAGCAGTTCTTCCGCGACCTGTATTACCAGACCTGTGCCGGCTCCGCGGCAGGCGGCGGAGCCTTTGCCGGAACCGCGCTGTGGATGATCCTCGACGACCCCACGGCCTCGTGGGATGACGGCAACGGAGTGTTCCTGCCTCAGGACGCCGCTCTAGACGCGATCATCACCTCGCATGCTCAATACCTGGCCGGTTTGGCGGACCCCGATCTGAACTACGACGGCAATGTTGACTCGGAGGACGTCAATATCTTCCGCGCCTGCCTGACGGGACCGGCCAGCGGTCCGCCGGTGGGCGACTGCGACGGCGCCGATCTCGACCATGACGGCGACGTGGATCAATCCGACTTCGGCGGTCTCCAGGCATCACTTGGATCCTAAATCTGCCCCGCTTTGTCGCGAAACGAACGTGGCTCGCACGAAGGATATGGCAGAAGCCGTCGCAAGCCGTCAAATGCGCTGCGGCCGCTCGAACTGCACGGCCGGGTGGCTTACGGCACGGTGCGGCCTACTCAGGAAACCGCGAACGCCGATTGTGGAGGAGGGATCAATCTGCTTTCCAAAATCCCTTCGAGATGAACGAGTAGTTGCCTGAGCCGATCTGGCAGACGGCCGACCCCTTGGACATCTGGAGGAACACCACGCCTTCGGCTTTCGCGGCGGGTTTACCGCCTTCGGTCACGGAGTTGGGCGAGCGGGCCGGGATGTGCACCGTGGCCGTCGTGTTGGGCGGGATGGTCACCTTCCAGTGGAAATCGTCGCCTTCAATGCGCCAGTCGCTGACGATCGGGCCGCGGATGGAGTCGTACCGGCCCTTGGCCCAGGTCAGGTCAGCGACAGGACACGGCCGCAGGATGATCCTGTCGAAGCCGACCGCCTGGGGGTCGGGGCGGATGCCCGCCAGGTACTTGATGAACCACTCACCCACCGAGCCGAACATCGGGTGGTTGTGCGAGAAGACGTTGTCGCTGAACTCCCAGTGTTCCCACAGGGTTGTCGCCCCGTTTTCGAGCATATGACCCCAGCCGGGGAAGGTCTTCTGGTTGGCAATGGTATAGGCCACGTCGGCACGGCCGAGGTCGCTCAGGGCCATCAGCATGAAACGCGTCCCGAAGATGCCCGTGCTGAGGTGGCCTTTATGTGTCTCGGTGATGTCCTTGACGAGAGCATCGATCGCTGCCTTGCGGCTCTGCTCGGGCACGAGGTCCATGAACAGCGCGGTTGACTGGCAGCACTGTGTACCGGAGGCATAGACGCCGGTCCGGGCATCGAGGAACTTCGAGTTGAACGTATCTCTGATCTGTCCGGCCAGTCTCGCGTAATCGTCGGCGTCTGTATTCTTGCCGAGAATCCTCGCGATCTGTGACATCAGGTACACGTTGTAGTAGTAGAAGGCCGTGCCGGTCAGGGGGATCATCTTCGGCACCAGCGTTTCGTGATCGCCGAGGCCGTTGTCGATGATGTTGTCGACCGCCTTGGACTTGAGCAACTCGATCCATTTCGCAACCGCGTCGTACTGCTCTGCCATCAGCCGCTTGTCGCCGTAGTACTGGTACAGTTGCCACAGCAGGAGCGGGTGAGCCGTGCCCCACTCGATCGGGCCGCTGCCCTCGCCGAAGCCGGAGTCGGCGATGCCCACGAACGGAGCGGTCTCGGTGAAGCCGCCGTTGGGCCGGACCGAATCCTGCAGGTCGCGGACGGTCTTGGCGTAGAAACGCGACATATCGAAGTTGAGCAGGGCGGTTTCGCCGCAGGCCAGGATGTCGCCGCCGTAGCCGAACCGTTCGCGGTGCGGGCAGTCGGACTGTACGCTGAACATGTTGCTGAGCTGCGTCCAGCGGATCATCTCCTGGATGCGGTTGAACAGCTCGTTCGAGCAGGAGAATGAGCCGGCGGTGGCGACGTCGGAGTTGAGGGCGTGGCCTTCGAGCATATCGAGCGTCGGGGCCGACGGCAGGCCGGTGACTTCGACGTATCGGAAGCCGTGGAAGGTGAACCGTGGCGTGTAGCGCTCCGGGCTGCCGCCTTTGGTGATGTAGGTGTCGGACTGGTACGCCACCTCCGGGGCGCCGGGGCCGCCGATGCCGGCCTGCTTGATCTGACCGCAGACTGAGGTCATCACGTTGAGCGTGCCGTCGGGATAGAGCAGTTCACCGTAACGCAGCTTGACCGCAGTCCCGGTCGGGGCGCTGACGGTCATCGTGACCCAGCCGGCGAAGTTCTGGCCCATGTCGAAGATGAACACGCCGGGCTTAGGCTCGGTGATCTTCACCGGCTTGACCGTGCGCGTCGCGCGGATCGGCGGGCAGGTCTGAGCCTGCAATGGTCCGAGCTCGCCCTTGGCCTGCACGGCCGCTGCCCACTTGCCGTCGTCGTAGCCGGGCGAGTCCCACCCGGCCTGCTCGGCGCGGGCGTCGTAGACTTCGCCGAGATAGATGCTATTCTTGAGAATCGGGCTGTCGCCAACCTTCCATGTCGGGTCGGTGACGACGGACTGGTGCGAGCCGTCCTCGTACTCGATGTTCAGTTGCAGGATCAGCCGAGGCCGGCCGATGGTCAGGTGCTCGCGCGGGTTGATGTGCCCCCACATCCGCAGCGGCAGCGGGTTGTACCAGCCGTTACCGAGGATGGCACCGACGGCGTTGTTGCCCTCTCGCAGCAGTTCAGTCACGTCATAGGTGCTGTACAGCACTCGCTTGCCGTAGGCCGTCCAGCCGGGATCGAGAACGTGGTCGCCGACCTTGCGGCCGTTGAGGTGCAGCTCGTAGTAGCCCAAACCGCTGACATACGCCCGTGCCTGCCGCACCTTTGCCTTGAGGGTAAACTCTTTGCGGAGCAGGGGGGCGGGGTTCTCCTTGTACAGGTCTTCGCCGCTGGTCGCGTCGGGCTCATCGCGGCAGATCCACCCGCCGGTCCAATCCTTCGGCGACAGCAGGGCCATCTCCCACCACGCCGGTTCGCTCCAGGGGCCGGGGCGCTCATCCTTATCCCACACGCGGACCTTCCACCAGACTCGCTGGCCGGCCCGAAGCGGCTTGCCCGCATATTCGATCCCGACGGTCTCTGCGGTGACCTGCTTGCCGCTGTCCCAAAGGTCACCCTCGTCAGCGGCCAGACTCGCCTCACTGGCGGCAACCAGGATCTGGCAGGCGGTCTGCTTCTGCCCGCGCTGATCCGACTCGAGCACCCAACTCAACCGCGGCCGGGCCTCGTCGATGCCCAGCGGATTGATCAGGTACTCGCAGCGGAGGTTCGTGGGTCTCAGATCGGCGATCGCCGCCATGGGGAACACCAGCATGGTCACAGTCAGTACGACAAGAACGCGGGTCGAGGTCATCTGTCTCACCTCACTGTCTCCATTTGTTTGCTGGCTGCAAAATCCCTTCACTGGTCCCAGAATCCTTTATGGGGTCAGTGCCCTCAGAATACTTTCTGGGGTCGCTGGCCCCAGAATCCGTTCTGGGGCCTTCCGCGTGGAGGATTCCCATCCTCATTCTCACCGAACGCGGCATGGATCCGCCAGGCCAGACGGCCCTGCTCGGCGGCAAACGCTTCGCGGGACAGGCCTGGAACGGATTCCGGGCCGAGCGGAATGTCAGTTCGTCCGCATCCTATAGGGAATCAGTGATTCCGGCCAAGGCGGGGGTGAACAACTCAAAACGTGCCGACGAGGGCGTCGGCACCACCAGTAGGGCCAACGCCCTCTTTGGCCCGTATGCATCTGATGCAGTTGCAGATGATCCGGCGGCGCGGACCCTGCCCGGTTCACGTCCCAGAGCGGTCCGGTCACCACTTGTCCGTACGAAACGGCGAGGCCGGGAGGCCGGCCTTGTTGGACAGGTTGGGTTCGGCCTTACGGCTCCAGCCGAAACGCACTGCCACCGGCTGGGGAACCTCGGCGCTGCTCACCACCACCGTTTCGCCATCGATGACCGCCTCGGCGTTGACGAACTTCTTGTCCTCGCCGGCGATCTCGAACCAGCTCAGCGGCTTGCCGTCGCGCGAGATGAGGCCGCTGCCGACATGGTCGAACCTAAGCCGGATCTTGCTGCCCTCGACGGCCATCGACTTGTAGAGTGGACCGGAATACTCGAAGCCGGTCTTGCCGTAGGTCTTGGCCAGGGCCCACAAGGCGAGGCGCTTGCCGACGTCTTGCTTGTTCTTCGGGTGGATGTCCTTGAGGTCGGCAATGTCAACGGTGACGGCCATGCCGGTGTTGGGGATAGATAAGGCCGCAAGCTGGGCCTCCCACAAGCGCGGCAGCGTGTCGTCCGGATAGATAGCATCGAACGGGGCGATCTGAACGTAGTAGAACGGGAAGTCGCCTTGGGCCCAGATCTTCCGCCATCCGTTGATCAGGGCCTGCATCTTGTCGAAGTAGGCCATGCCGTCCATGTGGTTTGACTCGCCCTGGTACCAGATGGCCCCGCGAATGCCGAACGGGACCAGCGGGTGGACCATCGCGTTGTAGATGCTGGTGGGCTCGGCGTTGTTCTCGAGCCGATGCTTGGGCCACTCGGGCGGCGGCGGCACGCGCTTGCCTTCCTCAATGGCCTTCTTGGCTGCGGGCAGCCACTTTTCGGTGTCCTCCACCGCCTTGCGGACCGCCGCGTTGAACTTGGGTGTCGCCTCATCAATGACTTTGACAATGTCCTTCAGCGACGGCACTGACTCGAAGCCTGCCCGCGGCGTCCACGGTTCGATCCGCGTGCCGCCCCATGCAGTGGCGATCAGGCCCACCGGGACGTCGAGTTCCTTGTGAAGCTGCCGACCGAAAAAGTAGGCGGTGGCGGGAAAACCGGAGGTCCAGAACGCGCCGGTTTTCTTGATGGTGTCAGGCGAGCAGGGGTGCCATTCGGCCTTGAAATCGTCCTGCGGTTCGGTTGCAGTTCTGTATGGGCAGACATGATACAGTCGGATGTTCGGATACCGGGCCGCGGCCACCTCCTTTTCGGCGTCCTGGATGCTGTTGATGCCCATTTCCATGTTCGACTGGCCGGAACATACCCACACCTCGCCGACCAAAACGTCGGTCAACGTGATCGTGTTCTTGCCCTTAACGATCAGACTGTGCGGTCCGCCGGCCGGCATCACCGGGAGCTTGACCATCCATTTGCCGTCCGGGCCGGCCTTGGTCGAGATGCCGGCGTCGCCGAGAGTGACGGCGACCTCCTCGCCGGGATCGGCCCAACCCCAGACCGGCAGCGGCATATCACGCTGCATGACCATGTGGTCGCCGATGACGGAGGGCAACCGCACATCGGCACGGGCTGCCGGGGTGAAAACAATGATGCCAACAAACAGAACCGCTGCACCAATTCTGATGATTTGACGAGGACTCATGGCTTCTCCTTGTGATTCTGCGGGTTCGTTGTCCAAGAACTACACGGCCAGAGTATATCAAGCGTGTTGAAGCCTCAATGGCCATGGTCGAACTGCTCGGGTCAGCAAGCCGGAGCGATTCTCCTGTGGCATCCGGGATGAAGTGCGACCGAGAAGGGATTCTCGGTCGAGCGAAAGACTGGCGGGCAAGCCGTCAGTGGCACCCGGCGACCGAGAAAGGATTCTCGGTCGAGCGCGGCCGATCGTTGATCGTTCGCATCTCGAGCCATACACTGCCTGTGGGTTCGTCCGGGGTCCCGTTGGAGAATGCGTCATGGGTCCATTGCGTTTCGTGCCTGCCGTCGTTTTGGCTGCCTGCTGTGCCGCGTCCACGTTTGCTCAGCCTTTGATGATTCCCGATGACTTCCCGCGATTCATCGTTCCCGGCCAGGACAAGGCCATGGCCAGCCTGCGGGACCTGTACTACCGGCATTATCAGCCGCCGGCCGGGCCGCTGGCGACGATGTGGGACGAGTGGATGAGCGCCCCGACGCTCTGGCCGGCGGTCGAGACCGGAAACCGAAGCGCCGGCCTGCGGGCCGCGTGGGCCAAGACGCTGTCCAACCGGCACATCGACGCCGACGGCTACGTGTCTACGCACCAGCACGCCTCGATCGCCCACCAACACGGCTGGCCATTCCCCTTCTGGGCCCAGGGCGGGCCGGGCACCTGGGGCTGGCACTTCTCGCTGCAGCATGTGCCGCAGGGCTGGCACGGAACCGAGGAGAAAAAGCAGGACGGCTGGGAGATCGTCGGCGGCAAGGATCTGGGCATCGCCGAGCACGCGTGGAATGTGGAACTGACCGCTCCGGATGCGGCCGTGCGCACCCCGCCGCTGGAGATAGACCCGGAGCAGTCGCCGTTCATTCAGCTTCGGTGGCGAGCAGAGGACCTGGAGAACGCACAACCTTACATCGAATGGGGAGAAGGCGACTCGGGGGCGACCATCCCGCCGCGCCGTTTCCACTTCCCGCCCATCACCAAGGCCCAAGGCATCGTTTACACCATGATCCCGGTGTACCAGTCGCCGCTGTGGAAGGGCAAGATCACGCGGCTGGGCATCAACTTTGGTAACACCGGACCCGCCAAGGTGGGGATCCAGGCCCTGTTCACTCAGTACGACACGCGGCACAACATCAACAACTCGTGTTTTACACGCGGGTGCTGCCAGTACTTCTGGTGGACCGGCGATCTGAACTTCCTCCGCGACAACCTGCAGCGGATGCGCCTGGCCGTTCGCTACATGATGACCGATTTCGGCGCGGCCAAGGAAAAATGCATCGTCACGCCGTTTCCCGGTCATGACGGACGGCCGGGCTTCGACGTAGCCGCGGACGGTAAGAAGACCACCCATTCCGGACGCGGCATCGGCCACAACTACTGGGACCTGCTGCCCTGCGGCTATCGCGACGGGTACGCCACGGTGCAGTATTACAGCACGCTGAACTACATGAGCCGACTCGAGACTGAGATCTCGCGCCATCCGGAGTGGAACATGCCCGGCGGACCGCTGCGGCTGGACCCGAAGGAACTGGCCGAGCACGCCCGCGAGGTGAAGCAATACGCTGGCCAGCTCTTCTGGAACAAGGACACCGGCCGTTTCGTCACCGGCTTGGACGCCGACGGCAAGATGCACGACTACGGCTACACCTTCATGAACTGCGAGGCGATTCATTACGACTTCGCCACGCCCGAGCAGGCCCGTTCGATCATGGATTGGCTGACCGGCAAGCGGATCGTCGAGGGCGACACCTCCAAGGGCGCGGATATCTATCACTGGCGTTTCGGCCCGCGGGCCTCGACCAAACGCAATGTCGAGTGGTACATGTGGATATGGAATACCCCTGAGACCATTCCCTGGGGCGGCCAGGTGCAGGACGGCGGTGCGGTGCTGGGCTTCTCGTATCATGACCTGATGGCCCGGCTCAAGGTGCTCGGTCCTGACGATGCGTGGCAGCGGCTGAAGGAGATTCTCGCCTGGTACGATGAGGTTCAGGCGGCCGGCGGCTATCGCGAGTACTACAAGGACGGCACGCGCGGCACGCTGCAGGGAGGAGGCCCTCCAGGCGGCCTGGGTATGGATCGTGAGTTCTTCGAAAGCATTCTGGTGCCGCAGATCGTGGTGGACGGATTCCTCGGCTTGCGGGCTCGCGGCGATGGGCTGGAGATCAATCCTCGCTTGCCCTCCGACTGGCCCGAAGCAACGGTCACGCGCGTGGCTTTGCGGCAACTGGTGCTCGACATCTCGGTCAAGAAGGACAGGATCCGAATCAGCGGGCAAGGGCGATCGCCGTCGCTGCTCTTCGTTTATCCGCCTCCCGCCAAGTGGAAAGTGACGGTGGATGATCAAGAGGGCGAGCAGGTCCGCGAGATGTACAACGTGGTTGAGGGCCCTGACGACCGAGTGCAATTGGACGTAGCCGACGGCCGCACGCTGACTCTGGAACTCGACTGAATTGCTCGCAGTGCGCCCAGGGATTGGCCTGGTCGACCTGTGCGAAGAAGGCAATCCTGTATCCGCAGAGCTGCTCGGGCTTCGCCGTCAACGCCGCGTTGTTGTGTTTCGGGAGAGCGTCAGTCTCCCGACTTTCCCGAAACTCTGTAGCTGTACAGATGCGACCCACTGGCAAAGTAGACGCGACCTTTGTGGTAGTCTCCGCCGGGACCAACGGGCACGGGGGATTCGGCCAGCAGCTCGATCTCGAAAGTGCCCGGCTCAATGCGGCAGATTCCTTTGACGAACAGCATGTAGGTACCCCCCTGACGATCGGTCACAAAGATCCGCGGACCTTGTTGGGAGTTCGTCAGGCCGAATTGCGTCCGGGTGTCCTGTTCGTGGACCACTTTGCGTTTGGCCGGGTCGAAGACAAAGAAACGAGCCCGGTCCGCCACACCGTAGATCAGACCCTCGGGGCCCGGACACAGATCGGTGTAGTCTTGGGTACCTTGAAAGACCGCCTCGTGCCACTCCAGTTTCCGGGTGCGCATGTCCATGATGTACAGTTCGGCCTGTTTGGCCTTTCGCTCGCCGCCGGTTCCGGGGCTTGTGGTCGTCCCGCCTAGCAGCTTGCCGTTTGGCAAGGCCGCCAGGCTCATGGTCGCCTGGTCAGGTAGAATGTCCGTATGTTCGAGCAGGATGCGCGTTTGGGTTTTGCGGTCCCAGAACATCAGCCCGCCGCCGGTATAGCCATATTCCGGGGTGCCGGCAAGCACAAGAGTATTGCCATCGGGGTGAGCCAGCAGTTCATGAGGGCGGTTGATCGTGGGATGACACTCCGTCAGGAATAGCGGATTGGAGGCCTTATTGCCTTTTTCGGTCGGCACCCAGGGTTTGGCCGGATCCCACTCCAGTAGAAACCCGTGAGTGTAGCCGCCGACAAAGAACCGATCCCCCTGCCGGGCGACCGTGTTCCACTGGATATAGCATTCGCGGTTTATCCATTTGTCTGTCGCCGGGTTATAGCTGAAGAACCGCATCGGGAAAGCGGTGCCGCCGCAGATGGTGTCATCAGGTGCGACAGCCAGGCCCATGATGTGCGCCCCCTCGCTGTGGTAGTCGAACCGGACTTGTCGCGTCTCGCGGCTTATCGGGTTCACTACGGTCAGCGTACGTTCGACCAGGTCGCAACTTTTCAGCCGCTTGCCATCCGGGAAAGCAGTGTGAAAGAGGCTTTGAGAAGAAGTGATGACGGGCTTCTTGCGGATCTCCGGCCGTTTTCCGATTCTTCGGGCCTGCCCGTTGTGAAACTCGTACCAGTCGTCCTGTCCGACAAGCGGACAGCCATAGACTTTGCCGTTCATGTCACGGTGTACTTCGGCGGTTCCCCGCCCGCGCTCGCTTTCCGGGATCATGGGCTTGGCCTTCCCGGTGCGCGGATCAAAACCGATGATGTGACTGGCGGTGTTGCCCAGCCCGAAGTAAATCCATCCGGCATCGTCGGCGGCGACGTAGCGCTGATATTGCTGCCAGTTCTCCTTGTGTACGTGGCCATAGTCCTTGAACTCGCGGGTATTCGGATCAAAGGAAGCGACGCCGCTCTGCGGATAGGTGACCGACCAGATCACCCCGCGATCGTCCTCGGTCATGCCCATGGCCATTTGCGGCACGGTTTGATGATGAAACGTAAAGGCCCGCTTGGCGGGGTCGAACTCGACAAAATGACTGTTGAAATGCGTATAAAACTTGTTCTTGCTGGAGAGAATCGAGGCATAAGGACAATCCCCGCCGGGCGGGAAGGGCATGGGAAACTCCTGGCTCTTGCCCGTTTCGGCATCGATCAGCAGCAAGGCGTATCCCCCGCGATGATCGAACAGCCAGACCAGGACGATGTTGCGTCCCTGACCGTCGACCGTGGCCACCGTGCCCCGATGCATGCTGACCGGCGTGGCCACGCCATGATGCAGGAAGCCGTTGCCCAGATCTTCTGTGGCTGCCGGCCCCCAGGAGACCGCCGACAGCAGCACCAAGACGCCACCCAAACCGATTCTCCGGTTCAGCGTTGCATTCATGCTTTTGTCCTTTCGCGTGGCCATCACCACGCCGTCATATCACCTGGCATCACGCATTGGGCCACCGGCCGGCAAGGTTAACCGCCACACGTCATTGACCACCGGCCAGGTATTCCCGGCGACGACCCACAGGCTGCCGTCAAAAACGTACGGCGTAACCTCGTGGCGGGGGGCAAACCGGACAGGCGACTCGAATGGCCGCCAGTCACGGCCATCGGTGGTGGTCCACACATCCCCAAGATTGCCGGCTCGGACATTGTCATATCCGCCGATGAGCCACAGTCGGCCGGCGTAGACCGCCGCCACACACCATTGCCGTGGTGACCAGGGCGCATGCTCGAGAACGCGCGTCCAGTGAGCGCCGTCTTCCGAGCACCATACGTCATTGTGGGTCGTGACGTCCTTGTAGCCTTTTTCCACCGGCTCATTGGCCCCCGGGGTGTTGCCGGCCATCAGCCACAGTTTCCCATCGTATGCCGTGACGGCCGAGGCCGTGCGAGTGCCGAACGGAGCGTTCTCCACGGCGCAGATCCAGTTCACGCCGTCGGCGGTGGACCAGACGTCGGCGCCGCTGCCTAGTTGCCAGATGCGGTCCTTGAACACCACCGCCTCACCGTAGCCGCGACTGCCGAACGGCGTTTTGTCCAGCACCTTGGTCCATCGCACGCCGTCCGTCGAGTTCCACACGCTGGCCTTGATGGCCCATACCTTGTCCTGGAAGACAACCATCTCGCTGTATGGGTCGTAGGGTGTCTTGTCGGTGACCAGCGTCCATTTCACCCCGTCACTCGAAGACCACAGGTCAGGAGTAAACGTCGAGTCCCTGGTACCGAGCCTGGAGCGCCAGCCATTACTGAGCCACATCTTGCCGTCCAGAACGAAATCCTCGGCTGTATCGCGCGGTGTGAACGCGGCGTGCGAAGTGACGCACATCCATTCGCCGGACGGCGCCGGCCGGCTGGCCGCGGAAGTCACCACGTCGCGGCTCGCTCTGTAAGCAGCCTCGCCGACCGTGTCGCGAGACTCGGTGTAGCCTGGTCCGCCGGCGGCGACATAGCCGTAACTGGCCCCCGATTCGTCGTGGCTGACCCAGAAGGAGTAGAGCTTGGCGTTGGTCAGATGAAATCGAAACCGCACTGGTTTGCCGGCCAAGGCGGACAAGTCGACAGGTTCCATCCATCGCACCCGCTGAATCGTGGCGTCGGTGGTAATGGGCATACAGAACCTGCGGCTCAGCGCCGGATAAACCTCACCGTCGAGATCGAGTACTTCGACTCGCAGCTCGCCGCCGCGGGCATCGGCGTTGACGAAGAGATGGTTGCCGCTGAACCGGATGGGGCGGGTAGTCAACGTGCCGGGGCTTTCTCCGGCGTCCATCGAGGCGAAACCGTCGCGGCGCAGGATGGCCAAGCCGGTGGACGCGGCGTCGGTCGCGCGTTTCTGACCCCGGCCACTAACGTAGAAATACAGGTGATCGCCCACTACCAGGCACCCGCCGCCGGCCGACTGGACGTTGCCCCAGTTCCACGCATCCGGGCTCTCGTTGACAGCGGCAAATGGCCGGCGGTCCGGTCGAAACCAGTGGAATCCGTCACGGCTGAAGCCCAGTAACACCTCGTTACGTTTCTCGCCGGGCCGACCCGGATCCCCCTGCCATATCGAGAACAGCCCCAGCATCAGGCTTTCGTATGCGACGACATCCAGATTGTATAACTGTGGTTCGACATTCTTGAGCGCCTGGTTGGGGTTGCGAGGATCAAGTCGATCCGCGCATGTCCAAAGCCGGCCGATGTCGTCTATGCGCGCAAGCCCGTCGGCCAAGTCCGTGCATTCGGCATACAACCTTGCCCTGCCGACATGGTCCCGGCTGATTCTGACGCTGTAGACCCACTTGTTGCGGAAGGGATTGTAGAAAAAGGTCGAGCGGTCGCCGCCGGCCCAGTTGGCCGCAACGGGCTCTCCCCAGTGCATGCCATCCGGCGAGTAGTACAGGGCCATGTCGACGCCGCCCTTGGCATCACGTCGTTGCGTGACAATGAACATCTTGTATCGCCGGGCGGGATTCGACTCCTTCAAGTCGAGCCAGACGGTATTCGAATCCCTCGATTTCTCCAGGACCACGTTTGTGCCCGGTACGACATCCAGAGACGGCTTGTCCCAGTGGATTCCATCCTTGCTCGTGGCGTAACAGGTGCTTCTGCAATACCCGCCCATGTACCACATTTTGAAGAACCCGGCGGCCGGGTCGTACCACACGCCGTCGCTGAACACCATCGCGCAGGGTTTGCCGTCCGCCGGCTCGTTTTCCCACGGCTTGTCGGGCTTCACTACCGGGTTGTCAGGGTGATAGCGAGCAGTGTGATACGTGCGCAGGAGGGTGGTCTCTTCGATCAGGAAGTCGTCCACAAAGAGCTGCCGGCCCACGTCGACGGGGATGATTTCGGGGTCGGCCCTGAGGTATGGGACCGGCATCGGTTCACGGTCCAATTCCTTGATCCGCGGCGGCCATTCATCGGGCAGGACAATGCCATTGTAGAGCGTTTCGGCCGCCAAGTTCGAGGAAGCAACCGCAACGATGGCTGAAAGATGGATGAGCGTCATCGGAAGACCTTGATCGGAACAACGCCGCATGGGATCACCTCAACGCAGGGTCCGAGCCATTACGACCACGGCAGCATTTTACGGATGCCTGTTAATCAGCGATACGGTCGTTGTGTCGCTGGCTCGGGCGATGTCCCCGAGAAAACCGATATGCGCCGAAAGTCGTTGCTGACTCGCATGCAAACACGCCATCCGTAAAAGCGGAAGGAGCGGTCACTTATGACCGCTCCTGTCATCAGATGGCGAGTTGTGCCACCGCATACCCCCAGGGGGACTCGAACCCCCGTCTCCAGGATGAGAACCTGATATCCTAGGCCACTAGACGATGGGGGCAGGCCTTGTCGGCGATACCAACCGCTTTTGTCATCCGTAACTTAGTCTAACGGATCGCAAAGATCAACCGGTGCCCGTTCGCATGCCGGCGATCTCTGACCGGTTTCTGGGGTCCTTCTTCCCTCACTGGCCGAGCCTGCCCGGATCTGACCCTGGACATCGCCCCGCCAAAAACCAATCGCGCGGACTCATCTCTTTCGGCAGACTGTGCCCAGAACATCGAGCAGTCTGGCAAGGTCGGTTTGCTGGTGGTCAGCGCATAAACTGATCCGCAAGCGGGACTTGCCTTTGGGAACGGTCGGTGGCCGGATGGCTGGAACCAGGAAGCCGGCTTCCTCCAGCGCTCGCGATAGCTCGACCGTGCGATCGACCGGACCAACAATGATCGGGATGATCTGGCTGCACGACCCCGCAATATCCAACCCGAGGCCGCCTGCAACTTGTTCGCGAAACCACGCAGCCATCCTGATCAGGCCCAAACGTCGCCCCGGCTCCCGCTCGACAAGATCGAGTGCGGCCATCGCAGCAGCGCAGGCCGCTGGTGGCAAAGCCGTTGTGTAGATGAAGGGACGAGCGGTGTTGACCAGCCAGTCGATGATTTCTCGCGATGCAGCAATGAAACCCCCCAGGCCGCCGAGTGCCTTGCTGAGCGTCCCCACGGCAACATCGATCTTTTCAGTCACATCCATGGCCTCTGCCAGCCCCCGGCCGTGCTCGCCCCATACACCAGTGGCGTGTGCCTCGTCCACGATCAGGAGGGCATCATAGCGGCTCTTGAGTTCAACTAGCATTGAAAGGTCCGCGAAGTCTCCGTCCATACTGAAGATCGAATCGGTAACAATGATCCTTCGACGCGTCCCTTTTGCCTTGTCCAGCAGCCTCTCCAGGCGCCGGTAATCACGATGCGGGAAAACCCTGACAACGGGAGCCTCCAATCTGGCCGGTCCACGCGCAAGTGAAGCGTCAATGATGCTCGCATGATTCAATTTGTCCAGAAATATCACATCACCTCGTCCTGCCAACCCGCGGATGGCTGCAAGATTGGCTTGGTAGCCGGTTGGGCAGACGAGGGCAGCCTCGGCACCCTTGAAGGTTGCCAGGCGCGATTCAAGATCGGCGTGTATTCTCATCGTGCCTGAAACCAGTCTGGAGGCGCCTGCTCCCCAGCCCCAGCGATCGACAGCTTCCTTGACCGCTTGGACTATGCAGGGGTGGGCAGCCAGCCCGAGGTAATCGTTGCTGGCCAGATTCATGAGCATGCGACCGGCCACGTTGATGTAGGTCCCCTGCCCGGATTCGAGGATTCTGAAGGACCGCCGAAGGCCCTGGACTTCCAGATTTGCCAGCAGATCCGACCAGTCCTGTGGGGTTGGGTTCGAATTCATGTACCCGTTCTCGGCCCGGTCGGAACAAGGGAGGGGATGGGTTGGTTTGGCAGGTAGGCCGAGATGGCTTCGCGAAGGCACTCGAACGCGAAGCGGGTTTGTTGGGCACAGATGGCGATGACGGTCCAAACTCGCTCGCACAAGCCTTGGCCCCGCTCGCTTCGGGTTGCCTGGGTTATGGGTCGGTCAATGACCACGAATCGCATCGCCTGTTCGGCAGAGTTGTTCCACGGCTCGATCCCCGGCCTCGTGATGAAGCGAAGGTAGGCATCCCCATGTAGCGGAAACCACTTGGCCAGGTTCCGGTCATTCGCACCCGGCGGGGCTTGCTCGGCCGTCGCGATCAATTCGCCGCAAGCCTGATCCAAGGGCTGCCGCAACTTCTTCGCCGTCATTGCTTGCCACCAGTGAATCACGCCGAACAACAGAGGGACTTGCCATTCCCCGGTGGTCCGTTTCATCCACGTTCCTGCGCGGCACGGCTGGACCCGTGCCCGCAAGGCCTCGTACTACACCCCCGCGAATGCGGCACCGGGCTTCCAGTGTGCCACGTCGCCCTCCAACTTGGCAATCCGTCGCCGACAGATCTGCTCCTGGGTCGGTTCCACCGCCCACCGCCGGCGTCTCGTTTTATACTTCTCGGGCAAAACCACTCCCAAAGCTCAGAAGCATTAACACGCCATGCCAAGCCCCTTGGCGCCAGAGGATACCGTGAACCGTTACCGATTCCGAAACAGCCGGCCCAAACGGTCACGAGCCCTGTGCTCGCCCGGGTTCAACCCGATCAGCCCGCAGGCTCCCCAGGAGTCGAGGAACCTGCGCCTCCCCCCGAGTCAGCGCTTTGAGTTTCCCCGAGACCGGAGGCAGGAGGCGTTGAGGCCGGAGCAGTCGAGCCGGTGGCGGCAGGCGTTGCGGGTGTTTCCGGTTCCTCCTCCACAAAGATTTCGCTCATCTCCGTCGCATCGACCTCGCGGCGCAGGAGATAGTAGATGATGGTTGAGCCGGAGAAGAAGAACGACACCAAGTAAGCACACAGTAACATCACCAGCAGGAGAGCCCAGATGCCGATCAGCACCGCACCAGCCTTGTCCCAGCCCTCGGCTCCGAAGGTCGGTGGCAGAGGATAAAGGTCGTTGAAAGAAGACCTGGCCCACATCGCATCCAGTTTGGTTCCCTCGGCAATCCCCGTGCCGGGTCGGCGGGCCCATGTTGTACCCAATCCCACGAAGAACTGAGTGCTCTTGAGAACGACCAGTACAAAGAACCTCACAAACAGGTAGCAGAACGCGCCGTAGACGGTTGCCACGAGGGCATAGAATGCCGTCCGCCAGGGCCGCGAATACAGATAACTGTAGCTTCGGGAGATTGCGTCGAAGGCGTCCGAGCCCTCGACCGCGATGGTCGGCCACATCAGCCCGCACCCGCCAATGGCTCCGAGCACGACCAAAGCGATGAGGAAGCCGCCCAAAAGAGCCAGTCCCATCAGGAGACCGCCGAGGATTTCGCCGACGTACGGTATGGAGAGAAACAGCCCACCGACAAAAAGACACACACCGATGCCCACCACCATCAACACCGGTAGCAACGGGGCGGCAAAGAAACCCAGGAATTTGCGGCAGGCAAAGGCCATCGCGGCCTTGAAGCCGACCTGTTCGTCCCGGGCATAATTCATCGCCGCCACCCGGCAGATCGCCCCTCCGAACAGGGACCAGATTGCCAGCGAGACCAGAAGGAACAACAGGGCAAAGAACCCATGCTTGAAGACCAGCCACTGCAAGCCACGAAGCATCAGGAAAACACTCGGAAGGACGCCAAATCCGTGGGGCCCGGTTCTGACACTGAGCTCTGTGAACGCGGCGTCTTTGACGTTCAGTACGCTCGCAGGGGCATCCGCCCAAGGGCCGTAATCCTTCAATCCGCCCGAGCCGGAGGTGATCGTCGGAATGAGCAGGTTGGTGAAGTTGAGGACGCGGGCGGCATCGAGCATCTGGTAAACACATTCGGTCTCATAGGAGAGAAACGTTTTGAAGACTCCCTGCGGCCGAAGCGCTTCCAGTTCGGCGGCAATGCGATTCTTGTCGCGGGCGATACCGGCCATCTGCTTCCGGTATTCCTTCTCACGATCCGCCTCTTGCTTCTTGAGGGAATCAACTTTCTCTTTTGCGGCGGCGCACTCGGCAGCGTACCTGCTCTTGAGATCCTTGATCGCGTCGTCGACGGCTGCGTTCGGATCGTCTTTGAATCTGTCGGTCACCGCAGCGACTCGGTCGTCGGCGATGCCACCCATCTCCTGGTAGAGAACGCGCAGCCTCTTGGCCAACACCTCTCGATTGCCGTCTCGGTGGGCTCCGGCCCGACCACTGACCACGTATTCAACGACCGCGCCCCTGACGGCCTGGTGTTTTGAACTCCAGATCGCATCAAGAAACCATCCTGAGAAGCCCATCAACAACAGGCCGGCCATCGCCAACAACAGTTTGGTGGGACCTATTGCCGTCCGAAAGGTCTTGAAGATGTTCGTGAAAGCGAAACACTCCGACCAGTTGATTCTGCGAAGCTCGTTGGTTTGATCGGTCATGACTCAACCTCCAGAATCGAAATGAGAGATTGTTGCGTCTTATCGACTGACGGTCCGACGTAGCACCCACTTGTGCCGGGCATCGGGTCTTGGCCGATCGTTCCGGCATCCTCCTGGCATCGATCCAACGGGTGGCATTATAACCGCCGACGGAACCCCATCAATACCGACGCCCAAACGCGTCATCGACGACCCGGGGTCATCGTCAGGCGAAAAGACTTGAGGCCCTCATGGCGCGATGCCATCGGCGGGCGGAGGCGGACTACTGCCGGTTTCCGTCAGGTCGGGAGGAATCTCCTCGCTGATGCGGTATTCCTCGTTCAGCCAGCGGCCAAGATCAACGAGCTTGCAGCGTTTGCTGCAAAAGGGTCTGAAGGGCACCTCCTTGATAGAGGTGTAGACGATGGATCGCTGGCATATTGGGCATTCCAGCGTCGGCATAACAGCCTTTCCGCAAGGCAGCAAGAAGGTCACGACGGGCCGGCATCCTGCCCAACTACGTTCTTATGTTCTCTTGCCGGTGCCGTTGGTCGGTTTAGCCTTCGCCGCCGGCTTGGCATCCGAGGATGCCTTGGTCTCCCCGCCACTGTCTTTCTTGCCGCTGGAGGACTCGGATTCAGACTTGGCCGCCTGTTTGTAGCTGTCACTGCGGTAGTCAGTGATGTAGAAACCCGAACCCTTGAAGATCAGGCCGGCTCCTGCCCCGATGAGACGTCTGGCGGCAGCACGTCCACATGACGGGCACTTCTTCTGCGGCTTGGCAGTGATGCTCTGAAACAACTCAAACTGATGTCCGCAAGCAGAACATTCGTAATCATAAGTCGGCATGGTTTACTCCTCGGGTTGCTTTCCCTCACTATTGCCGGCGGCTGCGGGAGGCTCGGCGGGCTTGGATACGACCACGCGAGACGGCCTCAGGACCCGTTCATGGAGGCGGTAGCCCTTGAGCATCTCGCTCAGCACGGTCGGCGCGGTATGCTCATCGCTGGGCTGCTGCATGATCGCCTCGTGCTGGTTCGGGTCGAAGGGTTTGCCCGCCGCTTCGATCGGTTCAACGCCGAAGCTCTTGAGAGTCTTGAGGCAGTTTTCAAGCGTCAGCCTGAGACCTGCAACCAATGCTTCGGGATCATTCTTGTGTTCAGCCGCCGCGGCGACCACCCGCTCCAGATCGTCCAAGACCGGCAACAACGCTTTAACCAGCCCGGCGTTTGCGTATCGCAGTGATTCGGCTCGCTCCTTTTCCGCCCGTCGCTGATAGTTCAGCAAATCGGCCTTGGCTCGCAGGAACTTGTCCTTCCACTGTTCGGCCTCTGCGTTCAGAGTCTCGGGGGAGGCGGCTTGGTCAGCAGCCGATGGTGCCGACTCAGGCGGCGTTTCCCCGGCCGGTGGGGTGGCGGCTTCGCTCGTTGGCGCACCTTCCGGCGAGCCCGGCATTTCGGTCGATTTTTGCCCACCGCCGAAGCGAGCCACATCCTCCTCTGACGGTATGACGATCTTCTTCTTCATCGCCGCTTAGTGATCCCTGTTTCCTGAGTCTTCCCGATTCGACCCGGCGAAGAACTCAGCCACCTTCTCGAAGAAACCCTTTGACTCGGGCAGGACCGAAGCGTCCTCCGTGGCGGCGTACTCGCGCAGCAATTGCTCCTGCCGCTTGTTGAGTCTCTTGGGCACCTCGATCCATACCTGGACGATCTCGTCACCGACGCGCTGGGAACGAAGCGACCTG
>DAOOIV010000066.1 GCA_035384605.1 Phycisphaerae bacterium | reverse complement strand
GAATCCATTTCTCGCTAGGCCCGGAATCCATTTCTCGCTAGGCCCGGAATCCATTTCTCGCTAGGCCCGGAATCCATTCCTCGCTAGGCCCGGAATCCATTCCTCGCTAGGCCCGGAATCCATTCCGGGCCTTACGTCTTCGCGGAATCCTTTCCGCATTCATACACGCATGACGATAGGAATCGTCGGCGGGAGGTCCCAGATGGGAATCTGGGACCAGCGGATGGGAATCTGGGACCAGCGGATGGGAATCTGGGACCAGCGGCTCCCCAACATGCTCCGATCCCATGGCTTCACCTATCGCGCCAACCCCGCCATGACCCACTCGTTCAGCAGCCGCAGGACCTGGTTCACCGTATCCGCCCGAATGAGCCCATCCACAAGTTCCCGCCGGAACACCTCCATCTCCGGCGCCTGCCGAACCGAGACGACCTGCGTGCCGCGAGGTTTCCCCGCCAGCACCGCGTCGATCGCATCGCCTTCGCCGGCGCGCGGTGTTACTTGTTCCAGCGTCGATATCAAGTCGTCCAGCACTCTGGTCGCATCACTCGCCGTCATGGTCGCACTCCTTCCCGGCCGAGCTCGTCTGAATCACAGCAGTGGGCCTCGCCGCTCGTTTCCTCGCTTCGATCCACCCGCTCAGGTACCGCCGCATCTCGTCGCTCAGCGTCAGGCTCTCGATCCCCATCCGCCGCAGTCCTTCGGCCACCTCGCGGACGGCAGCCACGTTCTCCAGTGCCGCCGTGTGCCGCCGCCACTGCACCGCTCGGTCCTGTCGGATCCGCTCCAAGGCCAGGCGAAACTGTGCCGCATGGCCCGCCGTCGCCTGGTCGTCGCCGGCGCTGCTTTTTACCCGCTCCACAAACGCCTCTATCAGCGCCGACTCGCGCGTTCCGTCGTACTCGTTCATTTCCGCGTGATACTCGGCCACGACGGTCTCCATCCGATCCGCGGCCGCCAGCAGCGCGTCGGCCGCCGCCAGTTCCAGCCGCGCATCGCCGCCGCACCCCGCTAACCCTAGAATCACCGCCGTCATGCACGCCGTTGCCGGCAACATCTCTTCCCGTCCGGTTCGCATCACCAACCCCCATTCTCAGCTCCTCACCGATCCGCCCGTTCCCTGCTTGAGGCCCTGATCCTCATGGGCGATTCCAAGGATCAACGCCGCCCCCACGCCCAGAATGGTCAGCACCATCTCCTCGCTGACTCCCAGGCCATACTCGGCCGCATACGCCGCCAACACCGTCGCCAACGCCACGCGGACTTTGCGCGACAACAGCGGCCGTACCACCTTCCGCAACACATCCATCACTTTCATTCCCCACCTCTCGTCTTCCGTACAAGCGCTTGCAGCCGCGTCTCTTGACGAGCCGAGGGGTTTATCCCCTCGGTCCGACATCGTCGCTCTCCTCACGACGCCTGGGCCGCTTCCTCGGCGTCTCCAAGATTCGCCTCGATGAGCTCCCGATCTTCGTTTGCCGCCGCCCAGATGAAATACACCGGTTGCGAGCCCGCAAGCTGCCGATAGGTCTGGGCCAGAACGGTAGGCGTCTGTTTCCGAACCCGTTGCTCTCCGCCGCCCGTCGTGGCTCGGTACCAGTTCGCCACCTCGCGCGCGACGACTCGCCGCACCGCCGGCCGGCAACGAACATGCGATGTGAATGCAGCCTCCAGCGGGTCGGCCCCCGCCGCCCTGAGCCACGCCAGCGCCGCCTCTGAACCCGCCGAACCGCAGCACACCCCGATCGGTCGCATCCCGGCTTTCTCGAATACCGGATTGACGGCCCCCATTGCCGCCAAGCATTCGACAAACCGTGCACCTGCCATGGGCAATGTCTGCCTCACGAGTTCGTGTCCCAGCCCGCAGCCCCGCACATCCGGGTGAATGATCAGGCGTTTCAGCACCCGGACTTCCTGATTGAGCAGCTTTGCCTGTCGCACGTACCGCCCCCCCGTCACCTTGTTACGCAAAGCCAATTCAAGGCTGGGATGTCCGTATACCACCACACCTAACGCCTGCCCGGTCCTCCGATCACGCATTACGAAAACCGCCGAGACAAACCCAACCTGTTGCCGTTGCCGATAGTGCATCGCGGCAAAGGCCTCATAGTCACGCAGCGTCCCCGGCACGACCTGCAAATCCTCGGCGAACGACAGCCTTGCTCCTGCGCCGTCGGGATGTCGCTCTCGGGAGCCGTGTACAAGGTCCGGCTTGTCTGAAAGGCGGATGACACAATCCGGACGGAGATCTCGCTCGATGTCCTCTCGCGAAGTGGCGACTACCACGGCCAGTCGGTCGCGCGTTGCGAGTTTGCGAAGATTGAACGCAACCGCCTTGGCAAGCCGTTCGTGCAGAAGCGAGCCGAATTCGTCGCACAAGATGGCGCCGTGCCTGCCGTTTCGCCGCCACAGCGAAATCGCCCGCGCCAGCCGAGCGCGAAAACGCTCTCCCTCCGACAATTGATCGAACAAACGCATCCACAGCGAAGGCTCTCCCAAGCCGCAGGCCGTCAACAACCCGATCGCCTCGTCGATCGGTCGCGTCGGAGCGACCGCATCCAGCACCGGCACGTCCGCCGGCACATCCATGTCTCCGACCACTTGGCACATTGAAGCACGGCGTGCGATCTCGCGAATCAGAAGTGTCTTTCCCGCCCCAGAAGGCCCGACAATCATCGTCACACTGCCTGGCCGCAGGTCCAGAACCAGGCCCGAGACGATAACCCGCTCGCCCTGCGTCAAAGAAAGGCCGAACCTCAGGCACACCTCAACGAGCCGGGGGGTCGGCGGGGCGGCCACCCCGGGAACTGTCACCATCAACGCCACCCGCCCCACCGACCTGCCGGCACCCGACTCGTTGCCCTTCCCCTCCACCCGGGATTCCTTTGGCCTCGCCACCCCCGGCATCACAACCTCCGCGTCACCAGAAACGACCTTCACCGATCAAAGACCTCGTATACCTAACTAAAACCAAACACAATGTACACCACGATCTATTGCGCGTCAACAAAAAATAGCAATTATTTCTCTGAGGTTTGTTTGATCGACCGTAACTGATTTCCTAACAAGTGCTTATTGCCAGCAAGCAGGGTGGGCGCATGGATGCTGATCGAGCCTATTAACTTTCCGGCTTGGGATTCGAGTCAACGGGACCTATGGCTCTCTGCCACAGTACTGTCTAGCTGGGACCTCCAGTACCGGGTATGCGTCGCAAAGAGTCAGGATGATCTCCTCGACGGAGAAGCGGCAGACAGGGCGCCCCAACTTAAGCTTCACCCAAGCGCCCACTTCCGGCGGAGTCCCATACTGCCTGGAAACGGATGTTGGGAAGACCGTCAGCTTCCTTTACTCCTCAGGCCAACCAGGGTAGAGCTGAGTGCATGAGGTCCAGAGCGCCGGCAGTGGATGATGAGGTTGGAGTGATAGCATCAAAGAAGGCCTGCACCACGGCGACCGCAAGGTTCTCCAGTCCCTCATAGAAAGCAAGCGTAACCGATTCTCTGCAGCCCGCCAAAGCTCCCAGCAGGCTGGCCCCGACCGCCAGTGACGTCAACCACCTTGTGATGCCTCGCCCGTTCGCGTAGCGCCTCATTGAAGGCCCCCTTGCTCGATGCGCTATTGAGATCGGCCGCTCGGACGAACTGAGGCCGTCTCCACCGGCATCGTTGTCGGCCACTTTAACGCCCGCACCCGTTGTTTCAAGTCATCCATGGAAAACCATCTGCCCGGACAATCCGTCGCGTCAACATCTCTGTGGCCGATGACCCGATCCTCGGGTATCCGGCAAAGCTTCATTAGAAACTTCACCAACTCGGCGGCCGAGGCCATTTGTGCCGCACTCGGCCGGACTTCATCGAAATTTCCCACCAGAACGACCCCGATCCCGTGTTCATTGTAATATGTCGGTTGCACCCCTGACTTGCGCGCCATCTTCGGACTCAGCCGAGTATGAGCACCCTCTTCCTGTCTCTTCCATCGTGGTGTCGGTTCGATGAAACCGGCCGGCGTCCGCGTGCCGTTGCCGATGACGAAATGATAACCGCAACCATCCCAACCGTTGTTGCGATGGGCGCGATCGATCTCCCGCATCGAACCATAAGGTGTTGCGGTATGGTGAATAACGATAAAGCCCCAGGCCTCGAAAAGCGGCCCGTCCGGATACCACGCCTTGGTCGGATCCGGCTCCTCCTCGGCCGGCATCGTGGTCAGCGTCACCGGACGCTCGTCATGCACGTAGGGGATGTAGTAGGGCGGAGGTAATGGCGAAATGACAACCGACCTGCCGGTTGGCTCCACGCAGCCGCACAACAGCGCGGCTCCCGTCCCCAGTACGATACACCACCTGATCATGCCAGACCTCGGGCCACCGGCGCGCCTCTCTGCCCTGTGCCCGCACACCTCTTTCCCCGTCGGGCATATCGGTTCGTTCGCATATGCCCCTTAGCGGCACAAGCCGGTGACGCCACGGCTCTTACGTGCGGGGCCGGCCCGAAATTGCGAGCGTATCTCCGCGACTTTCCCGCTCATTGCGGCAAATCAAGAAGCTTATCGGTCGCACCACCAGACATGAAAAGCAGACAGGCAGGACGAAATCAGCGTCGTCATTCAGGCAGGTTTTGGGCGATTCCAGCACTCGCCCCCGACCGTCGGATCGGCGGCTATCGGACTTGCTGAACCTGCCGGATGTCGAAGACTGCCCCGCAGTCAGGATGCGGACAGCGGCAACTCATGGCCTCGTCACAGGTTACACCGGCAGCGGCGGCATCGCGAACCGCCAGCACCGCTTCCATCACCGCCGCGCAAGCCTCCACGCACATACCGCTCGGCGTGACCTCCGTGAAGATGAATCGATCACCCTGCTTCATCGCCGCCCGGCAGGTCCCCTTCCGCGGCGCGCGAGCCACCACGACCTCGATGCCTGAGACGGCCGACCTTGCCCGGCTCGTGGCCACCTGCCCTTTCCTGGAGTCTCCTTGATGATCGCTCAACGGCTTTGCGTCGAACAAGCCCTCGGCCTTGACGGCGGGCAAGTCCAACTCGGCGTGCCTGGCCAGATCCAGCCGGTCGCGCACCAAGACCGTCTTTCGAGCGTCTATGGCCTGGTTGGCCAGTCTGTCCGCGAAACGGTTTTGTGCCCGCGGAACGTACCGGACGTCCCACCGGTCGAAGCCTTTCAGCAGCTTTCGCGCCTCCAGGTAAAGCGGGTGCAGTTCGGCTGATTTTACCCGATAGATGCCGTTAATCTGATGTGCCAGCAACTCGCTGTCGGTCAGTACCCGGATGTCGTCGGCGCCGGCGGCCCGCAACACCTTCAGGGCCCGCAAGAGACCGGCATACTCGGCCTGGTTGTTGGTCGTGTGCCCGAGGAAGAATCCGGCACCGAAAACCTCCCGACCTTTCTCGTCGTCGATGGAAACGCCCGCACCTGCCGGGCCGGGGTTGCCCCGTGAACCGCCGTCGATGTGCGCCGTCCAGGCCATGACACAAGGCCGCCTTGCCTACCGGGCCGCCACCCCTGCGGACGAATCAAGGTACAGAATCCGCGAACATATGTGGCAAACCTGCACGTCGTCACGTGACTGCAGCGCGTTGATCGTCTCCAACGTGACCGACATGTTGCAGCCCGAGCATATATATTCGGCGCGCCGCGGATGCGTCTGCTCGACCAGCGCCATTGCTTCACCGTCGTGCCTGTCACGGGCTCTTTCGAACGTCTTGAGGGCTTCCGGAGGCACCTCTTCGGCGGCCGCATCGCGTTGGGCCTCCAACTCTCTGATCTGGGCGGACAATTGAGCTTCCAACTCGGTGACCGACTTCAGGGTCTCACCCATGCGGGCCTTTTCCTTTTCCAGCGTCGCCCGGTGCTCGGCTTCCCGCTTCCTGAGATCGTCAACTTTGCCCATCGCCGCCAGAACCTTGTCCTCGATCTTGAGAGCATCAGCCTTGTCGGTGTTCAGTTGCGTCAGAACCGCTGCGTATTCCTTGTTGGTCTTGGTCTGGTTCAGTCGTTCGCGAAGTCGTTTGATGTGTTCTTCCTGTGCCTTGCGATCCAGTTCGAGCCGGTCCGAATCGGCTTGGGCTTGCCGGATCAGTTCGTGCGTGTCGGCGATTTGTCTTTCCAGTGTGGCCAGTCGGCGCTGTTGTGCTTGCACGGAACGTCGCTTTGTTTCGATTTGCCCGCGGACCAGGCGGAGTTGAGTTTCGATACGTTGAAGACGCAGCAAGGCATCGAGGGTCGCGCCCATTCGTCTGTTCCGATCTGCCGGCACGTGACCGACCATATAGGGTTGTCAAGCAATTCCATCCCCGCGCCGCCTCCACAGGCAGGGCCTGCGGCAACAACGCCGCGCCGGGCGATCCGCCGACTGGCGACGGACGTTGTATTATCAGCCGCCAGGCGGCGCGATGCAAGCCCCCTGCTTGTAGAGCCTTTTGGCCCATTGTATCCTATCTTCATCATGCAAGCGCGTTCCAAACCGACCCTCGAAGACCTGCGGGTGTTCAAGCAGACCGGCAAGAAATTCAGCGTGTTGACCTGCTATGATGCCGCCGTTGCCGGCCTGATGGAGCAGGCGGGCGTCGAGGTGCTCCTGGTCGGAGACACTGCCGCGGAAGTCGTCCTCGGCTTACCCTCGACGCGGGACATCTCCCCCGACTTCCTCCTCGCCCTGACCGCTGCCGTCCGACGAGGGGCCCCCAACTCATTTGTCATGGCCGATCTGCCCTTCGCCTGCCGCGTTGAAGAGAACCCCGATGCCACCGTTGAGTGGGCTCGACGCTTCCACGTCGAACCCGGTACCGACGCCGTGAAGATCGAGGTGACCGGCCGCGACGCGGCCCTGGTAGAAGCTGCCACACGTCGCGGCGTCCCGGTAGTCGCGCATCTTGGTCTGCTGCCGCAGCATATCGACCCGCAAGTGGGTTATCGGGCTCAAGGCCGCGACGCCGCAAGCGCCGCTCAACTCATCAGCGACGCCAAGCGACTCGAAGAGGCCGGCGCCTGCATGCTGCTGCTCGAAGCCGTCGCCGGAGAAGTCGCCGCTGAGATCGCCTCCCACACCAGCCTGCCGGTCATCGGCTGCGTCTCGGGGCCCGGCTGCGACGGAACCGTCGTCGTACTTCACGATCTGCTCGGGCTCGGCATGGGCCATCCGCCCCGTGGATCGAAGCAATACGAAAACCTCGCCGCAATCTTGATGAGAGTCTTCAGGTCCTATGTCGATGATATTCACGCAGGTCGTTTTCCCACGCAGGCCGACGTCCCTCACATGAAGGCCGGCGAACTGGAGAAACTTCACGCCGTCCTCGGAGAAGCATGATGCGCCTGTCTATCATCGCTCCCTGCTACAACGAGGCGGATAACATCGCCGAATTGCGACGACAACTCGAGGCAGTTGCCCGGGAACTGACGGCCGATTCCCGGTACGCGATCGACGACGTCGAGTTTGTCTTCGTGGATGACGGCAGCCGTGACGCGACGCTCGACAAGCTCAAAGCCTGGGCAGGCGAGGATCCGCGTGTCAGGGTGGTTGCCCTCTCTCGCAACTTCGGCCACCAGGCGGCGCTCTCGGCCGGCATCGATCATGCTATCGGTGACGCCGTCGTGGTCATGGACGCCGATCTTCAGCATCCCCCGGAGCTGATCCTGGAGTTCGTGCGAAAGTGGCGCGCGGGCTACGACCTCGTTTATGCGTACCGCGAAGGCGTCAGACCTCGTTTCGGGTACCGGTTCATCAACAGCCTGATGAAGATCCATGTTCCGGCCGAGGCCGCCGACTTCCGCCTTATGGCACGCCCTATGGTCAATGCCTTTCGGCGCATGCCCGAGCACGCCCGATTCATCCGCGGCATGATAAGTTGGCTTGGCTTCCGCCAGATTGGTGTCGGCTACACCGATCGCGACCGGTTCGCCGGCGAACGGGCTTTCACCGTTCGCCAGACCGCTCAAATGGCCCTCAATGCCGTGCTCTCTTTTTCGAACCTGCCGTTACGGGTTGCCTCCCTGGCCGGTTTGGTAACCATTCTTTGCGGCTGTTCCTATGCGGCCTTCATTCTTTATCATTACCTCTTCGGCGATGCGAGCAAGATCCAGCCGGGCTGGACCGCTTTGATCATGACCGTGCTGATCCTGGGCGGCGTGCAGCTTCTCTGTCTGGGAATCATCGCCGAATACATTGGTCGCATCTTCGAGGAGGTGAAGCAGCGGCCTTTGTACGTCGTCCGCGAACTCATAGGCAAGCCGCGTGACCACTCCGACGGCGAGTAAGGCGCAGGAGCCATCGCGGACCGTCGACCGGCAGAACGTGGTTCCGGTCAAAGCGCTCTTCCGTGTAGAATCCGCCTGCGGCGGCGATCGCCGCCCGTGTTCACGCAAGGGACGATTTGTATGAGACTCATCAGCACATCCGCGACGACATTCTTGTTTTGTGTCTTGCTGAGCACGGTTTTGCCTGCATGCTCCGAGTCGCGCCCGGCGACTCCAAGCCGGACTGCTCCGGCGACGAACACGACCGCCGAAACCGGGCATGACTTCGCCAGATGGGAAAGGGACATCGCGGCGTACGAAGCCACGGATCGAATTCACCCTCCGCCCAAAGGCGGCGTGCTCTTCATTGGGTCCTCCACGATCCGACGGTGGAAAACGCTCGCAGAGGATTTTCCCGATCACCAGGTGCTGAATCGCGGCTTCGGCGGGTCGCAAATCATCGATGCCGTCCACTTCGCCGAGCGCATCATCTTCCCGTACGAACCGCGGATGATCGTCCTCCGCGCCGGCGGCAATGACATTCATGCAGGCAAGTCCCCGGAGCAGGTCTTCGCCGACTACAAAGCTTTTGTCGCCAAGGTTCATGCGAGATTGCCGAACACACAAATCGTGTACATCTCAAACAACCCCACGCCCGCCCGTTGGCCCGAATGGGAGGCCAACAAGACGCTCAATACCCTCATCGAGAACTACACCCGTCAACGGCCGTGCCTCAAGTACCTGGAAACGTCCGATCTGGTCTTGAGATCCGACGGCCAGCTCCGTGAGGAATTGTTCGTCGCCGATAGGCTTCACTACAACGCAGAGGGGTACCGATTGCTTGCCGAGCGTCTGCGGCCTTTGCTGCCGAAGTAGATTCCGGCCGCCCACAGGCAAGACCAGCCGATGACCTGCTGCGGCCGCTTCTGACTCGTTTTCGACAATCGCCGTGCCGTCTGCCGACCGACAAGGCCACCGGCGGCGTACCTGCAACGTCACCTGGATGAGCGGAGTATCCATGGGTCGTGGCCGGCCCTGATGCGGGATCTGTCGGCCATTCAGGCGGTGAGGGTGAAGATGGGAGGCCGGCGCTATCGCCTGCGGACGGATCTGCAGGGCAGCGCTGGCCAGATCTTCGCCGCAGCCGGCGTCCAGCCGCCGTCTGAGGTCACTCTGCGGGCAGACCTGAACGAACTGGAGGGACAGTGGGCCATGTAATCCCAAGCCCGATCGCGGGGCGCGCAACTTCTTGCCAGAAAAAAGACTCGCGAATCGCGGTGTCGAAAATGAGTCTGAATCTCCGGAAAGGAGGTGGACAAAACTTACGGAACCGGCACCGAGATAGATGTCTTAGCTACCAATGGTGAGGACCGGCTGACCACTCGCTTTCTGCAGACAATACGAGGGGACGCGATACTTCGGTCGGGGGTGTACCGCCTTCTGTCCGTGCTAAAACTGTAGTCTACGGTTTTGTTAAGGACTCTCGGGCCGCATTGCCCGACGCAGTTAGGCACGCTAAACAGCGTTCGGCTAAGGGATTGTATCAACCGTTCCCCGCGGGGCTCGAACCCACAACCTTCAGCTCCGGAGGCTGACGCTCTATCCAATTGAGCTAGGGGAACAACTTACGCAAACACAATAACTTACGACCGCTCTGGGCCCTCAAGGGGGGCCCATTGTCTTGCCCGGACGCGCCCCAACCGGCCGTCTCAGACCTTATCCTGCAGAGATCCTGCTTCTGCCGTACCCAGACTACAAGCCGCCACCCAGTCCATCAACCCAGGACGCACCCGCGACCCCGGATGCCGCGATCAACAAGTAGCTCCCAGCATTGCGGCTGGCATCATCTTGACCAATACCTCGGGCAAGCCGGACTGGCAAAAGCCTGAAGAACCCCAAGGACCTCTGTAAGGATAACGAAACCCGCGCCAAAAACCAATGGCACCTGCGGGTGCTTCGCAGTATGGCCGTCGCCGTCGGCTCCTCAGCATCGGCCAGCGCGACCGAAGCCGCCCGAGCTATGGTCGATACCAGCGAAGGTGCCGACGGAAGCGATCAACCGCCACGCCCGCCCTAGGGCCGAGCCCAATCACCTTGCCACACCGCAGCGCAGGCCACCTACCCACCGCACACGTCGGGTCACGATGCCATGGAATCGTTCGTTAACCGTTTACCTTTGTGATCGGGCCTGTACTTGTCGCCAGCCGGTCGTCCTGACGACTCGGCTTCTTTGCCCGGGCGGCTGGCAAGCGGCTGAAGCCCGTCATAGAGTAGTCGGCCGCATTCCGGGGAAAAGGAGCCCCTGGAGACGGAAAGCTCATCAGGAACAGGCGATGTCGAACGTCTTTGATCAGCAGGCAATGATTGGCGGTGAGCTGCACTATGGCCGTGTCCAGCGACGGCATTGGGGGACGCTCCTCGACGCGGCTGGGGAACTCGGTGTCGAGGTGCTGGCGACGTACATCATCTGGGAGATGCACGAACACCGGGAGGGCGAATACGACTTCGCCCTGCTGCACGAGTTCCTGGCCGAGGTCGAAAAGCGGGGCTTCAAGCTGCTCGCGCGACCCGGGCCCTTTTGCTACTCCGAGTGGCGCAACCTCGGAATCCCCGACCATGCCATTCCCTTTGGCAAGCATCACGCGGAGTTCCGCCGCAAGGCGAGCCATTGGATCCGGGCCGTCATGGCCGAGATTCGCCCGTATCTGAACCGCCTGATCGTGGCCGTGCAGGCGGACAATGAGATCGACCCCATGCCGCATTTCTACGGGGAGGATCAGGGTTTCGGGCAGTGGCTGCGGGCGAAATACGGTACCATCGAAAAACTGAACCGCGCGTGGGGCACCTGTTACGCCGATTTCACCGAACCGATCCCGACATTGACACCATTCTTCGAAGATCAGCGGCTGCGGGACGGTTGTCGCTACCGATACGATTTGGCCACGGACTACGCACGATGGGTCGTCCAAGAGTACCGGGCTCATGGTTGCGATGTGCCCATACTGCTGAACACTTGGCCGGGCGTCGACGCCCAGCACTGGCATGATCTGGCTGACTTGGTGGATTTCTACGGGATCGATCCCTACCCTTCCAACGAGTGTCAGGCGGATTACCGCTACTTTCGTGAACGGCTGCGCCTGTTGCGGGCCGTGACCGCCAAGCCCTACATCGCCGAATTTGGCAGTGGTATCTGGCATGGCATGCCCAACCGTGAATACACGCCGGACCATTACCGGCTCACCGCCCTGACGGCTCTGGCCGGCGGCGTCCGTGGCTGGAACTGGTACATGTTGCACGATCGGGACAACTGGCACGGAGCACCCATGAACGAGCGCGGCGTGCTGCGGCCCGATCTGGCGGAGGCCTTCAAGCAGGCGGTGCGCTGGTTTCATTTGTTCAGGGACGCGCCCCCGCCAAAGGCATCCTGCGCGGTCGCATGGTCCTGGCATTACCACCAGCTCGCGCAGATTCGCAAACGTGACGTGGACGATCCCTTGTTCGAGGTGCTTCACGGAATGGGGCTGGAATACGATTTTGTGGATGTAGATCGCACGTTTGAACCACCGGCGCTGCTGCTGGCGGCCGGGCAGATCGAGCAGCCCCAACGTCTCTGGGAATATGTGGAGCAAGGTGGGAACCTGGTGCTGTTTCAACATTTGATCGACGGGTGCTTACGGCCTGACGGGACAAGTCATCCGGGGGCCAACCGACTGGAGGTCTCGCTGGGCTTCGTTTGCGATGGGCCCGTCTTTGATTATCGCAGGCCACCAGGCACCCCGATCACGGCTCGACAACTGCGGATCACGGCTGATGACGACCAGCAGCGGTTGTGGGATCTGGCCGCCGACCGCACTTACACAACAGGATACATCGAGCAGCGCGGGCGTGGGACGGTCATGGTCGTAGGGTGCCCGCCAAGCCGAGACGCGATTCTTGCCGTTCATCGATACTTCGGCATCGCGATCCCGGTACTGCCCTTGACGCCGGGCGTACATGCCGCCGCGCGGGGTGACAAGATCATCGTGATGAACCCGGGTGAGGCGCGGACGGCCAAGCTGATGATCGACGGCGCCACCCACAACGTGGACCTTCCACGCTGCTCGGGGGTCGTGCTGCAGGCCGACGGCCGCGGGGGCTTCCGGTGCATCGCCTGAGAACGGAAAGACCGAGCGCACGCACGGGTCTGACGGCGCGAGTGGAATCGTTCAACGGCCGGCCGATGCTTTTCATCAACGGCGAGCCCACGACCGAGTTCTGGTGTTATGGCGACCCCGGGGCCATCGAGGATTTCGTCAGCGCCGGTATACGCATCTGCCAGTTTCACGTGCCGTTCCCATCATGGTGGACCGGGCCTGAACAATATGACTTCGGGCCGACCGACGAGAAGATCGAGGAATTCTGCGCGCGGGCGGGGTCCGTTCTGCTGATGCCGAGAGTCAACTTCGGTTACGTCGGCGAGGAATGGTGGGGAGACAGTCATCCCGACGAGCTGGCGGTAGGCCTGGACCCGGACGGTAAACCCGTGGATTACCGGCAGGTGCGAAGCCTTCCGGTGGGCTGCTGGTTCTCATCCGGCTCGCAGGAGTGGACGCGGGATGCAGCGCGAGCCATGCACGCGTTCGTAACGCATTGTGAAGAACGCTTCGGCGACCGCATACTGGGATACCAGATCGGCGGTGGTATCTCGGCGGAGTGGTTTCGCTGGTGGTATTTTGTCGAGGACGTTTATGAGGATTACTCGCCGGCGGCCCGCGAGGCGTTCCGGCGATACCTGCGGAACCGATACGGCGATGATATGGCTTTGCGCAGGGCGTGGAACCGGCCTGACGTCTGCCTGGCAACGGCCGAAGTGCCGTCGCCGAGAAAGCTGAGACAACCCGCGGAGTGCTATTTCCGCGATCCGGCGATCGAACGCGACGTCGTCGACTGGCTGGAGTGTCTGAGCGAGGCGAACGCCGGGCAGATCATGACGCTGGCTAAAGTAGCCAAGGAGGCCTGCCGGTGGCAGAAGCTGGTGGGCACGTTCTACGGCTATCTCTGGCCGCACTGGAACACGCGCAGCCCGGCGCGTGCCGGACACATGGCCCTGCGGCGGATTCTCAACGAGAAGGCAATCGACTTCATCAGCTCGCCCTACCACTATGACAATCGCCACCTGGGCGGATTTCATCACAGCCAGACCGTGCCGCAGACAATCGAACGGGCGGGCAAGCTGCATCTCGACGAGATCGACACCTCGACGCATCTGGCCAAGCCGCCCAGAATTGCCGGCAGATCCTGCGGCTTGCCGCGGAACGCGGAGGAGAGCTGTCGACTCCTTCGCCGGGACGCGGCCAGTGTACTGGGCACGGCGGGGACCGGGTGGTGGATGGACCTGTACAACGACCGCTGGTACGCTGACCTCGAAATCCAGGCCGAGATCCGACGGTTGCAACGCCTCGCTGTCCAGAGCCGCGAGTGGGACTGCGATTCTCATGCCGAGCTGGCCGTGGTTGTGGATGATCGCAGCTCTGCCTGGTGTCATCCGACAAGTTCGCTGAATCAGTTCTTCACATCCGTGGCGCGTCAAATGGAGTGGAGCGACCTGGGTTTCCCCCTGGATACGCTCACGGCCTGGGAGGTCGGCCGGTATGGACGGGCCCGCGTGTATCTGTTCCTGAACTGCTGGTTTATGGACGGCGATCTGCGACGGGAGATCATACAACGCGTGCGTCGGCCAGGAGTGACATCCGTTTGGTTCCATGGCTGCGGGTTCATCGAGAAGAATCGGTGCGACGTGGCAAACGTCACCGAATTGGTGGGCATCCGTATGCGTTACCTGCCGGAGCCGGCACTGCCGGAGATCGAGTTGATTCCGGGCAGCGACCCCGTTGTTGAAGATGCATATACCCCCCGTTCTTTCGGAGCAAGGCTGAGCGATGACCGCACTGACCGCATGCTGGACGGTCCGGCGGCCCACTGGGATGCCGCCCGGACGCCGAGATTCGCCGTGGACGACCCGCAGGCGAGGGTCATCGGACGCTATGTCGGCGGGAGGGAACCGGCGTTGGCGATCGTGGAAAAGCAGGGCTGGCGAAGCGTCTTCTGCGGAGCGCCGATGCTGCCCGGCTGGTTGCTCGCCCGCCTGGCCAGGCGAAGCGGCGTTCACGCTTACACGTCGCCGGGCGCGCAGGTGTTTCATCGCGGACCGCTGATTTCGGTGTACAAGCCACAAGCAGGGTTGCTCAGGGTTGAGGCGCCTGCCGGGATGCTGATTCAACCGCTGATGTTCGCCGAGACTCAACAGGTATGGCGACCCGATCCGCGCACGAAGCCCTGTGCCTCGGTGGAAACGCCGTTCGAGGCAAGCGAAACCAGGTTCTATGTCGCGTGCGACTCTTCCGGCAGGGAGTTGCCAATGGGAGCGGCCGGCAACCGGTCTGCTGAGTGATGATGGACGACAAGTTGGCTCGATATCTGGATGCCGGCGGGGCCGCGCAGTTCCTGGGCGACCTGGCCAGACAGGTGGGCGCGGACGAATTCGCCGTCGTCCGCAACCTTGGCTACGTGTACAGCCCGTTCGAGATCTATCCGCTGGCCCCCCGTGCGGCCCTGCCGTTGCCCAGGATCGTGGCCTTCGCCGCGGACATGGACGGCACGAGCACGACCACCGAGCCGCTTGCCCTGCACGCGCTCGAATACATGGTTCGGCGGTTCACCGGCCTGCTGACCGCTCAGCAGTGGGCGGGGCTGGACCGGGAGCATGACTACCCCTTTGTGATCGGGAACAGCAATTACCGCCACGCCGAGTTTCTGCTCAACCGGTACCGCCAGCGATTGAATCGGGAGGCCTTCTGCAGTGCGTTTTTCGAGGCGGTCATCTGGACGCTCGCGAGCATGACGGATGCTCAACGACGGCGCGACGTGCAGCAGAACGCGGCTAATTGCGGGTTGACCGAAATGCTGGCGGATCCGGAGTTTCTCAGTGCCGTCTCCGGCGGGCCGATCGAACCAGGCAGGGCGGCGCAGCTCGCGCGACCGCTGATTGCCAGATTCGGTCGGGCGTTTCGGTTCGACGATGGAAGTGCGACCGTCGCGGCCATCGTCGACATCTACTACATGCGGTATCACTGGATCATGCAACTCATCGAACAGGGCCAGGGAGAACGACTCAGCCTGGAACTGCTCGGCAGGCCCGGGCAACGGCTGATCGAACCCATGGCAGGCTACGATGTGTTTGTGCCGCTGATCAAGGGCTGGTTGGGCGGCGAGGCCGGGAACCTCTATGAACTGCTTCGCTCAAACTCGGGACTGAGCGATGATTCGGGGAAGGACATCGGTCCCGATGGTTTGCGGCGTCTGGGCCGCCATTTTGCCCGCCAACCGGCCAAGCTGGCCCTCGTGACCGCCTCAATTGCATTTGAAGCGCATACAACCATGAAGGAAGTATGCCGGGTCATGGCCCTGCGAGTGGCCCACTGGCCCATCGCGCAGGCACTGAAAGACCGCGTGGCAGATCGCTTGGCCGACTATCGGACGGTGTTCGACGCGTTCGTCAATGCGTCGGACGCGTGCGAGCATCGGCTCAAACCGCACCGCGACCTGTACAGCCTGGCCTTGGCCCAGATGGCCGTCCCCCGCGAGGATTACGGCTTCTGCGTGGGGCTGGAAGACACCGAACCCGGAATCATTTCGCTTCGGGCGGCGGGGATCGGCTGCGCGGTGGCCGTGCCCAATCACGACACGTCACGGCAGGACTACCAGGCGGCAACCGTCCTCATCCGGCACGGCCTGCCCGAGGTGATTCTGTCGCACAACTGCTTTCTTGCCATGCCCGAGGTGCCGCGATGAACGAGACCGATAGCTGGCACGTCGTGCGGACCGCCTTTGATCCGCACAGCCTGGGAGCCGCCAACAGCATCTTCACCATCTCCAATGGCTACGCGGGTCTGAAAGGCAACGTCGCCGAGGATCGCGACGGGTATTACCCCGTGACGCTGATCAACGGCGTCTATGACGAGTTGGACATGTTCAGCCTGATCCGGGCCTCGAACGAGGAACGCCGTTACCTGGATCCGCGTTACTTCGATACGGCCGGCCGGAGCCCCGCGGTGGCAAACCTGCCGAACCCCCTGGCAGTCCGGCTGTTTATCGAGAACCGCGAGGTCTCGCTCGGTCGTGGCAAGGTCAGCGACTTCCGCCGGATCCTCTCATTGCGGGATGGAATCTATTCGTACTCCTTCACTTACAAAGATCCCGCCGGCCGCGCCGTCCGTATCGAAATGACGCGTTTCGCATCCATGGTGCATGCTCATCGAGTGTACATGCGATACGCCGTTACCGTACTCAACGGCGATTGCCACGTCCGGATCCTGAGCGGAATCAGCGGTGCGACTCGCTCCAACACCACCGGCGAGCGGCAGTACCGCGTCGTGTCGCTCGACGCCGCGCCGCAGCGCTGCCGCCTCGAAGCCGTCACGCCCGCCCGGAGCATTAACGTGTGGATGCAAACCGCCGACGTGTCCACGGCCGCGCCGGATCAACCCGCCCTTGGAACCCTGGTCGAGCATGATAGCGTATGGTCAGTCTTCAGCTTCCGTGGGGGATCAGGGGCGTGCGGCCGAATCGATCGCCACATTGTGATGGGCTGCAGTGAGGATGCGAGGCACGAAGCAACGGCGGATCTCGAGAGCGAGTTGCAGGCTTCGATTGACGAGGGCTTCGACGCCGCTGTCGAGACGCAGCAGGCGGCCTGGAGCAGGATATGGGAGCAATGCGACGTCACGATCGACGGCGACGATGAGGCTCAGCGCGACCTGCGTTTCTGTCTGTATCACGTCCTGGCCGCTGCCCCACGACATGCAAGCGGGCTCAGCGTGCCCGTCAAGCTTCTGTCCGGCGAGTATTACCAGGGCAACACGTTCTACGACACCGACGTGTACATCCTGCCGGTCTACACCTTCACGCAGCCCGACATGGCCCGCCGGTGCCTCCAGTGGCGGCATATCGGCCTGGAACCGGGGCGGCGCATCGCTCGTGACCTGGGTTATCGTGGGGCCAAATTCGCCTGGCAGGCCGGCCCCTACGGCGAGGAATGCCTGGGCCGCTGGTGGCGGTTCACGCACACGAACATCCATGTGAATTCCGACGTCGCTTACGCCTTGATGCAATACTGGCGAGCAAGCGGCGACGACGCATTCATGGCAAGCTGCGGCGTGGACCTGTTGGTCGAGACGGCGAGATTCCTGGCTTCACGTGCGGTTTATGACGCAAGCCGCGACCGCTACGATATCCATGACGTGGCCGGCCCCGACGAAGGTCACTGTGAGAGTACCAACAATTTCTACACGAATTACCTGGCCATTCGAAACCTCAGGTGGGCGGCCCAGATGCTGGCGTGGCTCCATGATCACCACCCCGACGCTTACGCCGCATGCCTGACGCGGCTGTCGGTCTCCGAGGACGAGCCGCAGCAGTGGAACGAGGTGGCCGACAAGCTCACGTTACTCTTCGATCCGCAGACGGGCATCTACGAGCAGTATGACGGTTTCTATCGGCTTCAACCGATCCCTCCCGATCTCCTTCGAGATCGCAAGGCGTGGTTCGTCACCGTGGCTCCCTACCAGGCATTGAACCAGCCCGACGTACTCATGGCCATGGCTATGTTCCGCGACGATTTTCCCGTCGATGTCCGCCGCGCCAACTGGTTGTTTTACAGGGACAAGAGCATGAACTTCTCGTCCATGAGCTTCGTGATCAACTCGATCATGGCCGCGGACATGGGTGATTTGAATGAGGCTTATCGGCAATTCCGCGTCTGCGCGGGTATCGATCTGCACGAGGATCTGACCGGACGAAGGGATACTTACGCGGGCCTTCACGGCACGGCTGCGGGGGGGGCCTGGATGGCGGCGGTGTTCGGTTTCGGGGGCGTTCGGCTGAGAGAGGACGGCTTGCAGATTCGCCCCAATCTGCCGCCGCAGTGGAAAAGCCTGCGGTTCAGGCTCGCTTATCGCGGAAACATGCTCGACGTGGCGATCGCGGGTCACCAGGTCACGCTGCGTACAAGCGACGATGCGGCTGCGCCACTTCGCTTGCTGGTTAATGATCAGACGGTCACTCTGTCACCGGGCGACACCTGGACGAGCTGACTTCGCAACGCTGCTATGTCGGCGGCATTCCCAGCGTGATGTCCGCGGCGATCGGTGGCCGGTGCATCATCAAGGCCTGAGCCTCAAGGTCGCCTGCACTCACATCGTTACCGGCGAGGAAGCGAATGCGAAACTCGTGAAGACCTTGGTCCGCAAATACGCCTCGCGGCGCGTCCCCGGGGTGTGGGTAATGATGGGCCATGAGCGGACTGCGAAGCAGGGTAAGCCGCAGCGCGTCGGGCCAGGCATCTAAGGCATAGATTTCGGGGAAGACAAGCCCCAGCCGGCGGCCGCTTGCCAGTGTGATCAAGGTCCAGTCACGCACCGGGCGCTCGGTACCATCAGGCAGACGATCCACTCCGCCGACCGGGATCCCGTCCTGCCGTCGGACCATCAGTTCCGCCAACGGCAGGGTGAGTTTCAGCACCTTGTGTTGCTCAGACCAGTAAATCCGCAGCAGCAGTTCAATGAATCGTTCACCGGCATAGACGCGATATTCCGACTCGATCCGGCTGCTACCGACCCGGCCCCGTTGACGAAGCGAGGCCATCAGCGGGCCTTGATCGATGAGCTTGGCAGCCCGCAATCGCGGGCGCGCTGCGGGGATCAGGCCGTACCGATCCGTCTCGTGGCTCCAGGTGTCGGTGTGATCGTCGATGAGTTCGAGCTTGGGCAAAGGGTACTCGCCGGCTTCGCCGAGGAACATACGTCCTGTCCCTCGAAGATCGACGGCAAATCCGGCGTTAGTGGCGATGCGAGTCCGCCAAGCCGGCTGCAGATGGGGCGGGTGCTCGACATCGCAGGCCGATCGAACCCGTCGGTCAACCCGCAACGTCTTGACCGCGTGCGGGGCGATGCCCACACGAAACAGCAACCGACGAAAATAGAGCCATTCTTGAGACACGACTGCCTCGACATCCATTAGTTGATGGGCAATCACCGAGCCGTCTTCGTCGAGCAGTTGCCAATGGTCCTCCCACTGGCGGTCTTCTACCGACAGCTCATACTCCATGTAACCGCCGAAGGGTTCATCCGATGCGTTCAGGAGCACGATTCGCTGCATCGCATCTTCGGGCAGCCGATTCGCCAGCCGCCGGATACCGTACTGAATGATCTCGTCGGCAACCGCATGGCTAAGGCCCAGTTGCGACTGGATTTGGCTGTACGCGCTGGGGATGCAGGTGCCGCAGTACGTGTCGTGGAAATGGGTGAAGCAGACGTTCCGCCACGCTTCACGTAAGCGGTATCCCATGTCGGGTTCGGGGTCCGGGTCCAAGTGTCCGACAATCTCAGCCTGGTCCAGACGATGCTCCGCCTGCCGGACGCTCAGTTTGACCGCCCGCTGGACGCTGTAGCACCCCACGCTGTGCATCTGCAATTCACCGGTGACCAGCGGAAGATTCGCAATGCGGTCGCTGATCGCCTCGAAGAACCTGTCCGGCGACGAGAACATGATCTTCAGGCCGTCGATGCGGTCGTGGTGCTCGCGGCACCAGTCGATCTGTCGGCGTGTGATCCCGCCCCCGTGGTCGCCGACGCCGGCAAAGCACATGGTGTGCTCGATCCCTTCCGGCAACTGCTCGGTGGATGCCCGGATGTGCTCGACGGTCAGTTCGCGTGTCGAGTATGCCCGCGCGATCCGAAAGGTGACGATCTCGGGACCGTCGGTGCGGCCTCGCCAGCGGAAGACCCGGCCGGGCAAGGCCATCTCGTGTTCCTGCGGCCTCATGAACACATAGCGGTCCTGCCCGAAAGAGCGCAGCAGTTCCGGCAGGCATGCGGCGTGTCCAAAACTGTCGATGTTGTAGCCGACTCGCGGGAAGACGCCGAACCGTTCGAGGAAGTATTCCCGCCCGAGTTCGATCTGGCGTCGCAAGCCGAGCCCGGACGGACCGTTGCAGTCGGGCTGAATCCACCATCCGCCGACCAAGTGCCACCGCCCGGCCTCGACGTGTCGGCGGATGCGTTCAAACAACCGCCGATCAGTCCGTTCGATCTGAAGATACGTCCAAGCCTCGCCTTGGGTGAAGTGCAGGTCCGCCTGCTCGTCGAGCAGATCACATGCCGACCGGCAGGTAGCCAGAACGCTGTCAAGCCCCGACTGCCACGGCCAGAGCCATACGGGGTCGATGTGGGCGTTAAAGATCAAGTGAACGGTGATCACGGTTTGTGCCCCATGTAAAGGCCGGCATGCGGTCACATCGGCTCATCGGGCCTCGGCAGGCGCTGCTCGACCGGCAAAAGCGGCGGCCCCCCACGGGCCGGCTTCGACAGGTAGTAATACGCCGTACTGCTGTAGTCGTTGCTCAGCTTGTTCGCGTGGCCGTGCTCGATCGAGACATGGATCGAACGGCGGAAGCGAATCGGATCCTCTATGTGATACCGGTATACCGATTGCTTCCCCTTCCACTTCCATTCCGGCGAGCCGCTGTAAAGCAATATGCCGTGGTAGGGCGCCGTGTATTCCTGGTCCGGCCCGAAGGCGCAGTTGTACCAGTCCTCGGTGCCCGTGCCATGCAGCGAGGGAGGCCAGGGCTCACCGTCAATGAAGATCATGTCGTCGCCCTCGCCGAACCAATCGTTCTTCTGTCGCTCGAAGACGTCCACATCAAGGTGAGCGCCGCAGTATATGCCGTCCCCCTGGGCGTCGAGGATGACATAGTTGTCGCGATTGGACGGATTGAGACTGCGAGGATCGCCTCCGAAGTGCATCAGGTCACGCCATCGCGGCGGATCGGCGGTCTGCGGATCCTGAGCCAGGTGTTCCTGCAGGTGGTTGTACTCGTCGCCCCAACCGACGGTGGGGTTCTCCCGCCGCCACTGGACGTGGAAACGACCCAAACCATCGACGGCCGCGGCGGAATCGTAGGCTTCGTAGTCCACGTAGTAATACAAGGGGTGTTTTTCGCTGCCCTGGTTCTCCACCTCGATCCGCGCGCCCTCGCGAAAGGGCATCGGCCAGTACGAGTTGAAACCGCGACCATCCTGTGGACTCATTTGCAGAACGGCGGTGATGAAGTTCTTTCGGCGCGCATGACCCAGGCCGAAGAAATCGCCGATGGGACACTCGACGCTGGGCTCGGTGTGACAATCCCAATAGAACCTCAGCACGACCCTTCTAAGGTAATCATCGTTGGGAAACCACATGGTCATCCAGATGTGGCGGATGCAGCCAGGCCCGGCGATCTCGGCGACCGTGCGTGTTGCCCCGGCTTCAACGTCGACCCAATCGCGGTTTCCGCCCGTGCGGTCGTAACTGCTGACCCGTTTGCTGCGGTAATCTCGCAGGCGCGGCAATCCGGCCAGCCCCGTCATGTGGAACATGGTACCCTCCTTCAATGGCAGATCGTCTTGCGAATCTGTCGCGGACCCCAAGCTCATCCCTTGATCCCGCTCATCGTCGCGCCGCGAACGAAGAAACGCTGCATGGCCAGGAACACGATCAACACCGGCGTCAACACGATCACTGCGGCGGCCATCTGCAGGGGCCAGCGGGTACCGCTGTAAGCGTCGCTGAAGACCGACAGCCCCACCTCAAGCGTCCGCATGCTGGTCGAACTGGTAGCCAGGAGGGGCCAATAGAAGTCGCCCCAGGTCCAGATGAAGGCGAAGGCCGCCACTGTGACCAAGGCCGGCCGGGCCGACGGCAGGATCACGTGCCAGAGAATGCGCAGCTCGCCGCAGCCGTCAAGCCGAGCGGCATCGTCCAGACTCTGGGGGACGGTCAGAAAAAACTGTCGCAACAGGAACGTGCCGAATGCCGTGCTCAAGTAGGGGTAGGGAATAATCAGCCCCGCATAGGTGTCGAGCCAGCCCAGCCGCTGCACGAACGCAAACAGCGGAACCACCAGCACCTGAGCCGGAACCATCATGGTCAGCAGGAAAATGAAGAACAAAACGTCACGGCCGCGAAAGTGCAGGCGGGCGAATCCGTAAGCGGCCAGACTGCACAAGGTCAATTGGAAGACGACCACCCCGCAGGTGGTGACCACGCTGTTCACCGCGAAACGCCATACGGGCAGCTCGCCGAATGTCAGGACATAGGAGTAATTGCTGAAGTGCCAGCCCGCAGGACGAAACAGGTTGGCCATCGTGGGAATCTGGGCGCTCGGCGGGTGCAGCGAGGTGAAAACCATCCATACGAACGGGGTGACCGTCGTGACGGCGATGGCCGCGAGAGCCAGATAGTGAATGATAGTGGTAAGCCGCCGGATCATTCTGCCTGCTCCGTGAGTCCCCGCCGCATGACCCAAAGCTGCAAGGCCGCCGCCGCCAGGACCATGGCGAAGAGCACGTAGGACTGTGCACTGGCCATGCCGATCTCGAATTTCTGCCACGCCTCCTTGTAAATGTGATAAAGCACAACGTCCGTCGTCCGGCGCGGCCCGCCGTGCGTTATCATGTAGACAGGGGTGAAAAGCTGGAAGGATGCAATGGTCGTGGTGACGGTGACAAAGAGCGTCGTCGGACCAAGGAGCGGCAGGGTGACGTACCAGAATCGCCGCCACGTACCGCAGCCGTCGAGGGCAGCGGCCTCATACAGAGTCTCGGGAATCGATTGAATCCCTGCAAGGAAGATGATCATCCGTGGCCCTAGGCCGATCCACAGGCTCATGGCTACCAGGGCAGCCATGGCCCACCCGGGCCGCCCCAGGAAGTTGGTGCTCGTAGGCAGATCCGCCCCCAGCCAGGCGTTCAGTCGGCCGAGGCAGTAATTGATCAGCCCCTGCTCGCCGGGCAGCAGAATCCAGATCCAGACCATGGAGATGGCTACCTGCGAGCTGACGGCCGGTATGTAGTACAACGTGCGGAAAAAGCCCACGCCTCGTAGCGGCCGAGACACCAGTACCGCCACCGCAAGCGACGTGATCACCCCCAGCGGGACCGTGAAAACCGCATATGCGAGAGTGTTCTTTACTGCGTTGCGGAAGAACGGATCTTGGGTCATGGCCGTGAAGTTGGCCAGTCCCACGAACGGGTGTTCGTCCTTGAGCAGGTGCCAGCGGTGCAAAGACATCCACCCGGCAAGAATCATTGGGAAAAAGGCGAACAATGCCAGGTAGACGGTCGCCGGGGCGATGAACAGGTAGCCGCGCCAGTTGTGCCGGTAAGGACGAATCATGGCTCGCTCAGTGCCGCATCGATGAGTGCCGCAGTCCGACGAAGCTGCGCCGCAACGCCCAACGAACCCTTGGAATACAGGAGATCCTCAAGCATTTCCTCGCCCAGGCCTTCAATGAAAGGATAGCGTTCGACCGTCGCACCCCACGGAGGGCGGGCGTACTCCACCGCCGCGATGAAAGCGTCTTCCACGGGGTTGCCGGCGTAGTGCGCGGCAGCGTGGCGGTTGCCGGAAATGGCCAGGCCCGAGGCCACGCGGCGGATCTGAACCTCCCGGCCGGTCATGAACTTGACATACTCCCACGCCAGATCAGGGTGCCTTGCCCTACTGGTAATCGATAGGCCGGTAAGGTACACCACGGTTGTCGGCGAGCCCGTATTGGTCGGCAGATCCACCACCCCAAAGTCAATCCCGTCGGCGCGGTAGTCGATCATCATCCAATGGCCCTTGAGATCCATGGCCGCCTGCCCGCTGCGGAAGAGGTCGACACCGGCGGCCTTGCTTTCCTCCAGGGTCGGGGCGACGTGGTCCTTGAGCATCAGATCCGTGAGGAATTGCACGGCTTCCACGGAGCCGGGCCCGTCAAAGTGACCGCCGGCCTTGCGACCATCGGGACTCAACACGTCGGCTCCGTTGGTCCATAGCCAGAGAACCCAAAACGGCATCACGTTGATGAAGTTGAAACCATACTGACGCGGCGGCCTGACCGGATTGGGATCCCGGATGGTCAGCGCGCCGGCTGTGCGCCGGAAGTCCTCCCAGGTCCAGCCCGGTCGAGGATAGGGCAAGCCGGCCGCGTCGAAGAGCTTGCGGTTGTAGTACATCATCATGGGAGTAAAATCGAGCGGAATAGAGTAGAGCTTGTCACCGCGCCGGAAAATCTTCACCAGATTGCCGAAGTAGTCATCGAGGCGAAAACTCGCGTCCCGCTCGATATATGGTTTGAGGTCGCGGAGCACCCCGTTGTCCATGAATGCCGCCCCTGACGATGCGTCGAGCGAGATGACGTCGGGAACGCTGCCGCTCACGTGCATCATCAGCAGTTTCGGTGCGTATTGGCCAAAGCCCGGGATCTGCTCGACCTGGACCCGGACACCCGGATGAAGCTGCTCGAACTCGCGAAGGAATTGTCGCTCGAGCGCCATGAAGGAGGACTCGACGGCCGGGCTGCCCCAGTTGGCCACGCGAAGGGTGACCTGGTCCGGCGTCTCATCGCCGGCGCAACCGACCGGCCCCACGCCCGCAAGCGCAGCCAGAACTCCCAAAGCAACCCTTCCGAGAAATGTCGATGTTCTTCTCCTCATACGGCTCCCGCGGCCGGCGGCGCGTCGGTTTTTCATTCAAAGCTCAGTCCGTCGATCCAGATCGTGAACGGGTCGCCGCCCCAAGAGTCCAGCGAAATGCTCACGGCATCGATCCGTTCGAGGCTGACCTTACCAGATTCTTCCCGCGACCAATCCTTGTCGCCTTTGAGCGGGATGCTGACGTGCATCCAGGTCCAGCGGGCTTCACTGAACGGGGTCCCCACCAGCAGGTTCCGCCCGCCGGAGGGCTGAATCTTCACTTCGCCTTCCTTTCCATAAAGACGAAGGACGGGACCAGGCTCCTGGAAGCCGGGAATATTGGGGTTCTGGGCCTTCAGCCAGAAGCCGGCTCGGGTGCTTTTGGATAAGTCCCATCCGGCGTCCCGACTTTTTGGGAAAATGGCGGTCGCATACATGCCGGGGTACGGGTTGGGAGTAAAGCGGAGAGAGAATCGGCCCACAACCGCGTCGGGGTCATCGGCAAAGAGGATCCTCCCGCGGCCGTCGTCGTTGCCTTGCAGCTCGAAGCCCCAGCAGGCGGCCTGACCTTCGGTACCGATCTCCTCGTTCACTTCTGTGGCCACAATGAGATCGCAGAAACCGAGATCGGCCAGTACGCCGTTACTCACCGTCACGCCCACTCGGTAGAAACCCGGCTGGGTGAAAGTGTGCTCGACCGTCGCCCCAGTGGTCACGAAACCGCCGAGGTTCCAGCGGTAGGTCAGCGGTCGGCCGGCCGGATCGCGGCTTTGCGAGGCGTCGAAGACGACCGACTGCCCAACACCGGCCCGCCGAGGCGTCCGCACAATGGCGATCGGGGATCTCGTCACCGACGGGTCAGGCTTGACTTCGACCAGCTCGGTGACGTCCTCGAGGTAATTGCCCTCGCTGTTGTCGGCTAAAGTGTTGTTGGCGAGGTGAATCCAGTCCCCCCATCGGCCCCAGATCCCCCAGCGGTTGTTCTCCAGCCGGTTGTTCTGAACGATCCAATGGTGGGTCCGCCACTTGCCCCCCTTGGTCTCGTGGTCGCCGCGGAAAACGATGCCGCCGCCGTTGTTGTGATGGCAGTGGTTGCCGTCGATGATCGTGTGGCTGGAAGAGCCGCCGACAATGACGATCCCGCCGTGCTGGAAGACGGCCTCGGGAGCGTTGTGCAACCCGGTGGGCAGTCCGTTGTAGGCGGCTTCGTTTCCAATGAGGGTCGTCTGGTCGCTACCGCCGAGCCAGAAACCGTAGCTGCCGTGATTGGCCTTGTTGCGAATGTAGGTGTTGCCCGGGCTCCAGGATTCGACGCAGTTATTGTTGGCGTACGAACAGTCATTTTCAACGAACACATTGCCGGTGGACACCCATCCGTTGAGCACCCGAATGAAAATGCCGTCGCCGCCGTGCGTGATATCGTTGCGGTAAAAGTAGTTGTCGTTCGAGCCGCTTTCGATCAGCACGCTGGTGGAGTCGCGAGCATGGACTTCGCCCGGCTTGATGCGGATGCCGTAGGAGAGATCGTTGTTGGTCACGATGTTGCGGCAGGAGGTCCAAAGCTTGAGGCACACGTTCGAGGCATGGGACAGGTTATTGTCGGTGATCAGGTTGTCATGGCTCTCGCTGAGGTCCAGCGCGTTCCACACGCGATGGACCGTGTTCTTGCGAAACACGCTGCGGCAAACGTGGGACAGTATCATCCCCCCATTGCGCTCATGCTCCCCCCAGCCGAACTCCGGGTCGTGATAGTTGTCCGAAAAATCGTTGCCTTCCACGAGCAGACTCTCCGCATCGCCGGCCAGAAAGGCAATCTTAAAGCCGCGGACTTTCAGGTTGCGGATGGTAACGCCCTTGCACCCTTCGAGTCTGATGCCGACGCCGGCGAAAGTGGCCGGGTCGCCCGGCTTGCCGGGTCCCTGAAGCGTCGCCCCCTTGCCGTCGATGGTAACGTGGTCGGCCTCAATGACCAGGCCGTGCCGCAGGACGGCGCCTTCCTGGAGCGAAACGTCTTCTCGGATGACCATCGGTGGCGTTTCCTGAGAGGACATGGCGACAACTCCTAAGAGAAGTTGGAGAACCAGGCAGCTCATACATACCTCCCAAGATTCGCAGGCGGCCTGTCCGGTTGACGACTTCCGGCCATTCGGCGGGTGCTGTCGGCGGTTTTCGGCCTTCGCAGTCGACGCGGACGCATCGGCGAAGCAGACTGTCCGTCGGCCTGCAACTCATCGACCGAAAACGGCACCAGTAGCCTGACGTGCCGTGCCCGAGCCGTTCCACCATGATAATCACGGCCCGCGAAAGGGAAAGTCCTTGCGGGCGTCAGGCAAATTCGCTATCTTAAAGGCAGTCGCTGTTCGTTGTGTCTGGTATGGTCTTGCCCGGCGCTCACGGGCCGATGCCTATGGTTCTCGATTCCTATTACTGTTCCGGTTACGCGCGATGCTGGGTTCCCGGCGGCACGGCGGCTCACCACGCACCGGCCGACCACGGGAGCTTGACCACCCCAAGGCGGTCGGCGATGCGGGCATTTACCCTGATCGAGATCCTGGTGGTCGTTTCGATCATCGCTTTGCTGATCTCGATCCTGCTGCCTTCCCTCCGGCGGGCCCGGGAACAAGCCCAGGCCGTCGTGTGCAGCTCTAACACGAAGCAGATCATCACGGCCCTGATGACCTACCAGCTCGAAGCCAAAGGATTCATACCGCAGAACCTCTGGAGCGAGTACAACTGGGCTCCCGTGGCCAAGAAAAACCTCTGGTTCTACAAGCTCTACCCCCGATACCTCGGTGACCCCAACGTGTACATCTGTCCGGCCGACCCGTTCCGCGATCGGTTTGACTTTGAGGCCATCAAGCAGCCGGGAAACATCAAGCGGGCAAACACCGCTGTGCCCTCATGTGGCTATGGAATCAATTACGTATTCCGGCATTTCCACGAACCCGAGTCCTTCAACGTGGAACGCTACGTCAAGCGCCCGTTGAACACGATCCTGATGGCCGAGGTCGGTCCCGACCACGAACTGAAAAACGTGCCGCTGAGCGGGACAATGGGCCAGCCCTGGCGGGACGGCGGCCGACTCGTCTGGGACGACGGGTCTCGCTCGTGGTATTCCGGTCCCACCTGGCTGACCACCCGCCACTTCGGCGGAATCAACGTGGCCAGCGTCGCCGGCGCCGTGCAGCGCGTGCGAACCGCTGAAATCCTTCGGAAAATCAAGGAGGAAGGCATCCGGCGCAAATACCCCGACTGCGCCATGGGAGACTGCTACTTCTGCAACTACCACAGCGGCTCCGACGCGACCCACTACAACTTCTCGGCGGCGAGGCTTTACTGGTGGGTCGGTCGCTACCCGAATTACCAATGAGCAGCTTGAACGAAAAGCCCGCAGAGCGTTCTCCACGATTCATGAAGATCGTCGTGGCCGTTGTCCTCCTGTTGTTGGCGGTCTCGCTCGGATACCAATGGTGGTCTGCGCGGCAATCGGCAATCGTGCCACCCGCCCGGGCAACTCGAGACTTCGTGGTGACCTGGCGATGTTTGTCTTGCGGCCATGCCGTCCAGGGTCGAGCGGGCCCGGGGCCGAAGAAGTGCCCTGCTTGCGGCAGGGACAACATGTACGCCAGCTTGCGATGGGGTTGCCCTGTTCACGGCGCCAAGAACGTCGCTTTTCAGTACGATGAGGAGGGCCAGCCGACACAGATCAAGGTGGAACAAGCGGATTGGGTGCCGGCCTACGGCGAACAGGGCTGGAACATCCGCTGCCCGACCTGCGGAGCCGCCATGAACCCCGTCGAAGTCCCCAACCCGGCTGGGGATTCAAACTGACGGTAAGCTCGTAGCCGAAGACTTACCGTCTCGGCGCCGACATTCGCCTGGGGTACACTCCTGAAACCATGACTTCACGTGAACGAATTCTCGCGGCCTTGCGGCTCGAACTCCCTGACCGGCTCCCGATGTGCGAGACCGACTACTGGCCGCAAACCCTGGATCGCTGGCGACAGGAGGGTTTCCCAAAAGACGCCGACCCGGTTGACTACTTCGGATTGGACCGCATCGTCTGTGTCAACGACCTCTTCGAGCCCTCATTCGGGCTGCCTGAACGTACGGTCGAGCAGACATCCGAGTATCGAGTTCACGTGGACCGCTACGGCAAGACGGTCAAGACCTGGCTGACATCACACCATGCACCCGCCATCCTGAAACCGGCGCTGACGACCTGGGAAGAATGGGAACGACTTAAGCCGACGCTGACGCCCGGCCCTGCAAAGTTCAACAACCCGACGGCCGAAGCTCAGTACCGGGCGGCGCGGGAAGCCGGCCACTTCATCGCCATCACCCCGGCCGAACCGATGTGGTTCGTTATCGAGAACACCATGGGCTTCGAGGACGGGCTCCTGGCGATGGCCTCCGAGCCCGAATTGGTGGCCGACATGGTGGCCACTTACGCCGACTATGTGCTGAACATGCTGGTCCTCACGCTCCAGCGCGGCTACCGGTTTGACGCGATATGGTTCTGGAGCGACCTGTGTTACCGCAACGGGATGCTGTTCTCACCGGCAGACGCGCGCCGGTTCGTCCTGCCTCATTGGAAACGCTTCGGCGAGTTCGCCTGCCGGCATGGGATGCGGTTCATGTTTCACTGTGATGGTAACGTCGCCGAATTGATCCCGTTGCTCATCGAAGCCGGGTGTCACGCGATCCAGCCGATCGAGGCCAGGGCAGGCAACGACGTGCGCGACTACAAGCAGCGCTTCGGACGGCACATCTGCTTTATCGGTAACATCAACGCTGACGTCGTGGCCTCGGGCGACTTCGAGCAGATCGAACGCGAGGTCACCGACAAGATCCCCCTCGCCGCCGCGGACGGAGGGTACATCTACCACATTGACCACTCCGTACCCCCCACGATCTCTCTGGCCGCGTACCGTCACCTCTTGGACTGCGTGCGGCGTTGCCAAGTACCGCACGCTTGAGCGGCAATCACTCGACGATCGTCGTGTATCTGAACCTCCAGCGGGGCCGATCCGCGGTTGGCAATCCTGACCTCCTCAGGTTCGATCTCCACGTAGACGGGTTGGCCCTGCCAGACCACCGGGAATGCTAGCCGGGACCAAGCGGCGGGCAGGCTGGGCATAAGCGTAAGCATTTCTGCCTGCATGGCCGTCCTCATGCCGGCAAAACCGAGCACCAGCATCTGCCAAACCGCACCCGCGTTGGCTATATGAATGCCCTCGGCTGCTCCCCCATGTTCCACGTCGAGGTCGATCGCCCGGGCACGCATCCAGAATCGCCATGCCTCGTCCATCAATTTCAGCCGGGTCGCCACAATCGCGTGGACGCCCGCGGACAACGAGGAGTCGTGGGTGGTTAGCGGCAGATAGTAGTCCCAGGCCCGGCGGACCTCGGCATCGCTGAATTCGCCTGGAAAGAGCATCATCAGCATCAAGACATCCGCCTGTTTGAGGCACTTGCACCGGTAGAGGCGCTCCTGTGAAACCTGTGCAGCAAAGGTCGTGTCGCGGTCGCGCCACAGTTCGTCGAACCGGGCATCGGCCAGGCGGTCGAAGCCCTCGCACTGGAGCACCAGCAGGCCATCTTTGTCCCGGGGAATCGGCAGACTCGCGGCCGCCGCAGCGAACGCCTCACATTCCGATGGCGAAGCTCCAGCGCAAGGACCGATCTCAGCCGCTGTCTTGAGCGCAAAGGCAACCATCCGATTGGTGTAGCTGTTGTTATTGGAGATCGGCGTGTATTCATCGGGCCCCATGACGCCCAGCAGGCTTGGATATCCGTCACCCTCCCGCCAATCCAATCGCGCCATCCAATACCGCGCCGTTTCCAGAATCACCTCCGCGGCCGGGCCACGCAGGTAGTCCATGTTCCCCGTCGCATGAGCATAGTGTGCCAAGCCATAGACCACGTCGGCGGTAACATGCACCTCGTGATCGGCATACTGCCAGTTCGGACAGCACTCGCGCCCCTCCGCGTCCGATTCCCACGCGGAGCGCGCGCCCGGATACCCGTAGCGATTCGCGTTTTCCTTCGCACCGGCCAGGCTCTGCACGCGGAAGTCGACCAGCGTGCGGGCGCGAACGGGGTTGGTATAGAGATAAAACGGCAGCAGAAACATCTCCGTGTCCCAGAAATACCGGCCCCAATAGGCTTCGCCTGCATAGCCC
>DAOOIV010000065.1:17478-31111 GCA_035384605.1 Phycisphaerae bacterium | reverse complement strand
GCCCGGAATCCTTTCCGGGCCGCATCCCCTGCGGAATCCTTTCCGCATTCAGCATTCATGACGACTGCAATCCTCCGCGAGAAGGTAGGGCAGGTCCGCCGGGTGCCATGCCCACGGCCTTGCGTGGGCATGCGCCTCCAAACGAATCCTGAAGCAGGTAGGGCAGGTCACAGCCCCGCCAAGTCGCCCCGACGAAGCAGGGCGCCGACCTGCCGCCACCTTGACCGCTCCCCCGCGTCACACAAACCCAACATCAAGCGCAACCGCAATTCGCCGCCGCTCCGCTCCAACCGCCCCCTCCGGAGCACCCCCCGTGTTCTCCCTCCCGATAACACCGGCGGAGACCCTGCGCGCCAACCGCGCAGGATCACGGCCTTCAACTAAACTGATCCCGCAGCCGGCCAGGGGAGAAACGCCATGATCTGTGCAACCTCGCCATCCCTCAGCCCATGTAATCCACAACCTTCGCACGTGAAACGCATTACGCGCAGCGCGACCATGGATACATCGCCGGTCACCAACCGAATCCTCTTCGCTCACCAATCAAATCGCCAAACAAACCCAACATTCATTCGTGCTTCACACTCCTTCGTCCATGCATCGTCATTGCTGGTTGCCCCGTTCGCCGTCCGCTGGCCGGATTCCTCGCGTCACGAACGGTCCGACCATAGTCATGGCGGAACAAACCCAAGCCCCGCCGACCTGAGCCGCAGGGATGACCACGCCTTGTCGAAAAGAGCCTGCTAGTAGCTCAAGCTAGACCAATGTGTTAATAGACCGCGTAGACAAGGTAAAAATGTATAAATATTCTAGACAGGGCATGCATTTACAGCAGCCCCCCAGGGCCTCGTGCAAGGGTATCCCCGCCTCCGCGGTTTCCTCGCTCCCGTCGCGGCTCCACTGACCGTCCGAGCACGTCGGGCGTTTCGGCGGCTCGGTCTGCCACCCATGTTCATCAAGGATTCAGGCTCCGCGTCCCGCCGGGCGCGACGCCCTCAGGCATCGAAGGGGTCTCCTCCATCACTTCGCCGAGGCGAGTCCGCGATGACAACGGCGTCGCCTCGGCGGCCGGTCCCCCGCTGCGGATATCGATGCCTTGCCTCCCAAAAAGCACGTTCCAGGCCCTGCGCGTGGTCAGACGTGGTTCGCGGGCGAACTTCCGGGCAACGGTGGCCGCGAATCGCACCGGCCGTCGAACAGCGGTTTGGCGGTAAAACCTGGATTGGGCCGCGCGGGTCATCGCGACCAGCTCGTCGGCGCTCCACTCGGCCGTATCGAACATCGGGTGTCCCACGCGAAGCTGCGCATAATCCACGGGCGCCTTCAACAAACCCGTTTCCACGCATTGCCGGAACAGATCCGTTCCCGGATACGGCGTCGCAGTGAAGAAATGAACGTGATCGGCACCCAGGTTCATCGCATAGTCGAACGTCTTCTCGATATCGGCACGCGTCTCGCCCGGAAAACCGACGACGAAAAACGCCGAAACCCCCATGCCCAGCGCGCGGGCCGCCCGGATCAGCGGCGGAACCTTGCGAAGGTCCAACGGCTTCCGAATGAGCCGATCGAGCGTATCCTGAACGCCAGACTCCACGGCAATCGCAACGTGATAACAGCCGGCATGTCGCATCAGCGCCAACAGCTCCTCGTCCAGCGACCACGTGGCTACGCCGTTCGGCGTCGTCCAGAACAAATCGAATCGCCGTTCAATGATCCTCCGGCAGATCTCGCGCATGCGCGGTTTGTTGAGCGTGAGATTGTCGTCCTCGAACTGGATCTCCCGCACGCCGTAGTCATGCACCAGAACGTCGATCTCCTGCACGACGCGGCGGGCGCTGTGCCAGCGAAATCTGCGACCCCACACGGTGTGGATGCTGCAGAAGCTGCAACGAGCAGGGCAACCTCGCGACGTGATCATGTTGGTGCACGGGTGCCGCCGAACCACCGTGCCGTGCGGCGCCCGATACCGGAAGTAGTGTTGCATCGGCAACAAACGACGCGCCGGCAAGGGCAGCGAATCCAGATCGACAAGCCGCGGCCCCGGCGGACAGACTCGAATCGTGTCGTCTTCGCGAAAAGCCAAGCCCGATGGGTCATCCGGAATACGACGGCCCCGCTGCAAGGCGTCTGCCAGACGCAGCATCGCCAACTCGCCTTCACCCTGTATAACGTAGTCAACGTGCCGATCGCCGAGCACCTCATTGGGCACTGCCGAAGGATGAGCCCCGCCCATCACCGTGACGATTGCCGGGTCCGTCTCTTTGACAAGACGGCACACAAAGTGCGCGGCCTGCGACTGGGCCGAAAAGAGATTCGACACGCCGACAAGGGATGGTTTGAACCTGCAGACTTCCTTGACGATCCCTTCTGCATCCAGACCGTGTCGAAGTCGTCCGTCCTGCAGCCGACGAAGACGCTGGAACGCGGCCACCACACAATCAAGAATGGCAACCTCATGGCCGGCCCGCTCCAGAACGGCCGCAATGTAGGCCAGTCCCAGCGGAGGCATCGACTGCTTCTCATCGTGGTCGAAGAGGTCGACGGGCGGCTGGATCAGTAGAACGCGCATCAGGAACACCTGCCGAGCCGACAGGCCGCAACTGACCTCTTGATCACCGCGCACCCGCGCTGACGTCCACAACGCTGCGCCGCACCTTGCCCCACCATGGGCATACGGTCGGCTGCCCTCGGCTCGACGAAGTTATCGGCTATTGCTGGGAAGGTCTGGAGAGTCAAAAGGCCCGATAACAAGAGCGGGCAATCCCGCACTGCGAGAAGCCCGCTCGACATTCAGTCCTGCCAATCCTTTCCCTGCAGTCGCTTGCAGGGCGGCGAAAACACTAGCGCCTGCTGCGGTTGCCGAGTTTCGGCAATTCGGCGGGTGCCCGCGGCGGCTTTGGGCCTTCGCAGCCGAAGCGTCCGCCTCGACGCGGAGTAACCTGCTCGCCGGTGCACAACTGATCCGCCGAAGACGGCACTAGCTCTGCTGCTTCTTCTTGATGATCAGCAGCGCAACCACAAGAACGGCCAGCACAACAATAAGAACGATATTCCACGTTGCCATACCCAAGATATTCCACGCTGCCATATGTATCTCCTTCTGCTGATGTGTGCCCGCACATCGGGGCCACTGGCACAAACCGCAACACGTCGTCGCAGACCAAGGCGCGACAACTCACCGGTGCGCGTTGGTGCAACATTAGGCCGGAAGCTTCAAAGACTGTCAAGTGGGAAATGTCAGAACGTTCGGCCCGTAACCCTCCGACCGGACGGCCAGCCTCCGCTGTCTCGATAAACTCACAGACGCCTGCCGAACCTCCCACAAGCAGGCCGCCCGGCCATCGGTGTCCACGACGCTCAGCAGCCGCTCGGCTTGAGAAAGTCCCGGATCACGGCATCCGCCACAAGCAGCCCCTTTCGGGTAAGGGCGATCCGGTCATCGTCGGCAGTGAGCAGCTTGGCCCTGCAATGACTCCGGATGGCCTCAGCGAACAACTCTTGCGCGTCATAGCCGGTTTCCGCTCGAAATTCCTCGCAAAGAATACCTTCATTTGTGCGAAGCCGAAGCATGGCAATTTCTCCGGCCCGCTCAACGGGGGTCAGACACTCGACATCCACCGCCGTACTCCGCCCCGCCCGAACCCTGGCTATGTATTCCTCCACACTGACGACATTTCGCCACCGGCAGCCGTTCAAGTAACTGGCTGCGGCCGGCCCAACTCCAATTCCGGGCCGGTTCCGCCAGTACCTGAGATTGTGCTGACACTCGGCGCCAGGACGAGCGAAGTTGCTGATCTCGTACTGCTGGAAACCGGCCTCGGCCATGCGGTCGATGGCCCGCATATACATTTCGGTCTCGACTTCCTCATCGACGGGCGTAATCTGGCCGCAATCGCGTCGGACAGCCAGAGGCGTGCCTGGCTCATAGGTCAATCCGTAACACGCGACATGGTCAGGCCCCAAGTCGATGGCTGCTCCCAGCGACCTGTTCCACGTGTCAAGCGTCTGACCCGGTACCCCGAAAATCAGGTCCAGATTGAGGTGCTCGAAACCTGCCCGACGAGCCAGCTCGACGCCGGCAGCGATATCCTCCGGACGGTGCAACCGTTCGAGGATCTCAAGCTCGGCAGGCACAAACGATTGAGCCCCGATCGACACGCGGTTTACCCCCGCCTCCCTGAGCAGGAAAGCCTTTTCCTCTGTCAATGAAGCCGGATTGGCTTCCACGGAAAACTCAACGACGCGGTGGACCCGGTATATCTGAGCCAGATGCTCCATCAAGCGGGCCAAAGACGACTCAGGCAGGATGGTCGGTGTGCCGCCGCCGACGAAAATGGTCTCCACACGCACGCGGTCTTCAGCGACAACGGCATCGAGTTCGCTCAAGACCGCATCGATGTAGCCGGCAACCAGTGAATCGTCCGGCGTAATCGAATAGAAATCACAATACCCGCACTTGCGAGGGCAAAAGGGAACGTGAACGTAAAGACCGACATCGGTCATGATAATGCGGCGAAGATCATAAATCAGATTCGGGGCGCCCCCTCGGCCGTAGGGGGCCGATCAGGTCCTCGATGCTCTGCTGTTCCCATTCCATGCGGGCGTTCAGGGCCCCATCCTGACAAAGGGTGTACAACACGTCGAGCACCGCTGCATAATCGAGGCCAAGTCCCGCCGGCGTCTTGTCCGGCCCCATCCTCGGGTCCTCGCCCATGAAACGAGTCATCTGCACGACCGAGAGCGGAACCTTGAACTCACCCGCCACCTTGTTGAGTTCCTTGCGAAGGACGGTCAGCTTCTGATCGCCCGCGGCGGCCGACAAAGTCACCTGCTTGCCCGGCTTGGAGTAAAACAGCGGGAGCCGAAAGGACATCTGGTCCGCGCCAATCAGTGCGATCCGTCGGACCTCGCTTCGTCTCGCGTAGATCAGGGGAGACGCCGCCGAGGGCAGCACGTCAAGGATGAAGTTCCCGGGCTCACGGCCGACCACCAAGGACACCATGGCTGACCGGTCGGCCGTTCGAAGGGCTTCGTAAGCCCGAATGCGGACCCAGGTGTCGGGGCTGTCCAGAAGCTCTCGAAGAACCGTGGTTGCCAACGCCATTCGGCGGCAGCTACCCATCTCCCGGATCGCCTGCATGCGATAGGGGCTCTTGGGGTCTCTCGCGTGGCGGGCAACCACCTCCAAGGCGGGGGCATCACCAAGTCTCAAACCGGTTCTGGCTGCGTACCAGCTCACTTGGCGTTGGGGATGCGTGTAGAGCGGCGAAAGCATGGTAATCACCGAAGGCCCGATTCCCTCTAATGACAAAGCCGCGTCCTCCGGCGGTTCGATCGAACTCGACAACGCGCTGATCAGCGCCTTGGTACGCATCTCTCTCACCGCAGGTGACGGCGACAAGGGCAAGTGCATCACCAACTCGATAAACCGAGCTTCCCTTCCGCGATACTCATCCGGTACTCTCAGATCGACGTGGCTGGAAGATATGGGATCCGCGATCTTCGGGTCACCGACAAAACGACGATTGACCGCATCGGCAATCTCGCGAACCGTCCGATAGGACGGGACAAATGTGTCGAGGCCGAGTCGGCGCTTCAGAGTGTTCACGCCGCCGCCGATCACTCTGCCCTCCAAAAGGCTGGTGTCGGCCGCAGGCTGCGTGCTCGAGCCGATAAAGGGATTCGTGAAAACCGGCCCGCGAGCTTTGGCATGAGTCCGCCCCTCGATCGCATCGCCTGGCGAGGTTTCCTGAAGGATCTGGAGCTCACAGGGCAGGAGGTGCCCGCCGGCCAGCGACCGCGCGTCCGGGCTGGTTGCCACCGCCGACACAACCACGTCGAATACGGTCCCCTCCTGCGCGCCGGCCGGCACGTCACCGGTGACCTCCACGACCGCCGTATTCATGCTGTCGATCAGTTCCTCCGCCGTCAGATTCCTCTCCAGATGCGGGTTTGCCAGCCGGAACCGGCGGATGTCTCGCAGGATCCGCTCGCGTATCGCCGGAGGACAGAACCTGCTACCCTGCCCGTTCAGTCCCCACACCAGCCCGTAGCCTCGCACCCGCATGTAGCGCATCCCCTGCAGGTTGGCCACCGAGCCGATTGTCCCCTCCATCGCGACAGACTGAACAGAACGTCGCATGGCGTCCAGGTCGGGCAGCGTGCCCGACGGGCGGGTAGTCGGCTTCTTGCTGCCCCAGAAATCCTCGCCGCACCCACCAAGCACGAGCAGACCCAAGACCACGAGCCGGTCGAGTTTGCGATGCGCGTTCATCCGAGGACCTCCGACTGCTGCGAAGAAAAGCAACAAGGCAGGCAACGGAACCGGCCCTTCTGCAAGGGCCGCCCCTCGCGGCAATAACAGGGCGTGTGGGAACCATCCCGACCATCCACGGCCATGTGCTAACGTAGCCATACGGAAAGGCGATGTCAACGCAATACGGACTGGCGGCGGCGACCCAACACGGTACAATTGGCTTCCGGTCGTCGAGAAGACCCCGAGGAACTGCGATGCGAACATGTCGCCGGCCGGCGTTCACCCTGATCGAAGTGCTGGTTGTGCTTGCCATCATCGCCTTGTTGGTGGCGATCCTGCTGCCCGCCGTGTCTCGCGTCCGCGACCAGGCCCGCCTTGCCATCTGCGGCAGCAATCTGCGACAAATCGGCACGGGCATCACCGCCTATGCCAACGCTTGCCGCGTCATTCCGCACGGTCCGGTCGTCCAGAGTCTGGGCGGAATCCTGGAGTCCAATGACGGCACCGTGGCCACCAGCCAGATCTGGACCGGACCGCAAGAGCCGATCCGCTCCAGGATGGCGCTGGGATTGCTCCTCTGTCAGCAAAACATCACGTCCGAGGTTCTCTATTGTCCAGGAGATGATTCGAACGACCCCGTGGAGGAGCTGGCCAAGATCCTGATGCGGAAAATGGCTCCGGGGTTCTGCTCCTTCCTCTACCGGCAGTTGGATGAGACCGACGGTCGCGGACAACTCGACAGACTCGGACTGAACGGCATCGGGCAACGGGCGACGGCCTTGGCCCTGGACATGAACTCGCTCATCACCATCGACCCGTCATACACGCGAACCAATCACAGGGCCCGGCAACTCAACATCCTCAGCTTCGACGGCTCGGTAAGACAGGTGAGAAACATCGATAATCGGTTTGCCATTCGAAATGAAGATCTGGTCAGATCGACCTACCGACGGAAAGACATCCTTCGCGAGGCCGACAGGGTTTACTAGCCACGGAGACACCGGAAATGTCCATCAGCAGCATTCTGCTTGACGGAATGAGGGGCGTGATCGATTGCGTGGAGGCTGCCCGCCACAGCCCTTTACCTTCTCCAGTTCCCGCCGCCGAGTGCACGCGGCTTCTGGAAGAGTATCGCCGCACCCGCGCGATCACCTCCAAACTGGCCAACCGGTTGGTTGGTAAGATACCCAAGAACACGCTCGACGCGTGCGCAAGAACGCTGGGCATGATGGTGCGAGGCACGTTGGTGTTCGACGACATTAACGAAACGGACGTCCTGATGGATTACTGCATCTTCTTCGGGCTCGACCAGGGCGCTACGGTGATCTCACGTTTCGCCGCAACCTCACCGTATCCCGAAGGGTCGGCGGAGACGCTGGCACTCCAAGCCATGTGCAACAGCAAATACCGTTTTTTGGCAGTGACCGCCGTTGCCCCCTCCCTCGGCATCGAGGCCGTCGATTTGCTGCGAAACGAACGGCGGCTCATTGCGGACGAGTCGTTCAGTCGCATGGCGGTTCCCGGTCTCCTGCTGGCGAGCCGAATCGTCGACATGCCGGAGTTTTCAATGACCACCGGCGCCGCTCTGCCCGTTACTGTTGAAGTCCTCGAAGAGATCTGGCATCAGCTCGACGCCGATCGCGGCAATATCAACTCCATCGATCCGAAAAACGCAACATTCGAACAGGAGGTCGCCTTGGCGACCTTGATCATTTCAGCGGCGCTCAAGCACCGTACATCCTGCCGGATTCGGTATGTCGAGCCCGGGAAAGACCCCGGAGAATGGGACGAAGGTCACGACTTATCCCCGTCTCGCCCGGGCAGGCTGTCGCCCGGTCATCGCGTCTCGCGGAACGATCCATGTCCGTGCGGGAGCAACCTCAAATACAAGAATTGCTGCGGGCGACGGAGATACATTTGACGATCCATGGGCCTATTCACCTGATGGGTACCGCAGCCACCGCCCCCAATCACGTGAAGTACCGGCCAACGAGCAGGCTGAGTCGCTCCACGTCCGCGGAGGCGATACGCGAGCGGTCAGACCAGATGGCCATCGCCAAGGCCTCGCGGCAGGCACAAGGGGCATCGATCTGCCCCGCCAGCGCCGGCATTGCCGCCCGCAAAAGCTCGATCGCGTTGGTGGTGACGGCGTTGAGATTGCCAATGATCTCTCGCAGCAGGGCCTCACGATCTTTGCCCGCTTCGTGAGGCCGCCAGCAATCGTAGTCAGTGGGCAAGGCGATCAGGGCGTAACAGATTTCGGCCTCGCGGGCAAGCTTGGCTTCGGGCATCGCGGTCATGCCGATCAGGTCGCCGCCGCACTGCTGATACATACGCGACTCGGCCACCGTCGAAAACTGCGGTCCTTCCATGCATACGTAGGTTCCCGCCGAGTGGACGCGAGCGCCGATCTTCTCGCCGACCGACCTGAGCAAAGCTCGCAACCTGGGGCAGAAAGGCTCCGCAAACTCAACATGCGCCACGATACCGCGATCGAAAAAGGTGCTTTCTCGACGGAAGGTCCGGTCGATGACCTGATCGCAGATGACCAGATGGCGGGGCTCGATGTCCTCTCGCAGGCTGCCGGTCGCCCCGCTGGCCACGATGTGCGTGACTCCCAACGACTTCAGAGCGTAGATGTTCGCTCGATACGGCACATTTGAGGGATTCAGCAGGTGGCCGGGTCCGTGACGTGAGAGAAAAGCAATATCTGAACCCGCCCATCGCGTCAGGAGGATCGGGCCGCTCGGATTCCCGAACGGCGTCTCCACCTGCACCTGCTTGCCGCCAACCTGCTCGGCCAAGACCTGCCCGAGTCCCGAACCGCCGATGATCCCGATTCTTGCGTCAGCCACGTCGTACTCCCGCTCAAGAGCTTCATGGTCAACAGCCGCCCGCCCCTCCGGCACAACAGCGTGGTGATTATACCGGGGCGGGCGCACTTTTCGGACAATGTCCGAACACCGAACCGCGAGGCACAACGCCCCAAAGGGCGGATACCATCCCCGGCCTCCGGCCCGCTCTCAGACCCATCGGCTGGCCCCACGTGCGTCCGCCGCATAGAATGGCCACCAATTGCACGCAAAGGTTCCCAGGCGAGAGGTGCATTGTGATCGAACAAGTCTTCTCAATTGCCTCCTGGCCGATGGCCGTATTAGGTCGTGTTGACATTCAGGTCATCCAACAAAAGAGGGCGGCGAGTTGGACGAAGCTCATGAAGTTCCGGGCGGTTTTCTCGTAGCGGGTGGCGACGCGACGAAAACGCTTGATCCGATTCACAAATCGCTCCGCCAGGTTGTGTTGCCGGTACTGCTTCCTCAGCACACGTCGCTGGACCGTCCGACCCGCCCGGGAAGGAATCACCGGCGTGCTCCCGCGGTCCTTGATTTCGGCCACCAGTTCGTCGCAATCGTACGCCTTGTCCGCAATCACATAGTCCGGCTTATGGTCAGCCAGCAATCGGTTCGCCTGGGTGATGTCGTGAACCTGGCCCCCCGTCAGCGTCAGTTCCACCGGACGGCCCTGGGCTTCGACGGCCAGGTGCAGCTTGGTGCCGAATCCGCCACGCGACCACCCCAGGGCCTCATCATCGCCCCCTTTTTTCTCGCCCCCGCGGCGTGCTGGTGGGCCCGAATGATAGTCGAGTCGAGCATCAGACGCTCTAAGTCCGGATCCTGCCAGGCCCGCAACAACCGCTGCCATACGCCGCGTTTGGCCCAGCGGTTGAATCGCTGGAAGACGGAGTTCCAGTTCCCAAAACGCTCCGGCAAGTCACGCCAGGGAGCCCCCGTCTTGGCGATCCACAAAACCGCGTTGATGAACCCGCGATTGTCCCGGGCTGTTCGCCCCGGGTCGCTCGGCTTGCCGGGCAACAAATCCTTGATCTTGTTCCATTGCTCGTCGCCGATCTCGTGCCGTCGCATGGCCGCGTTCCTCCCTGAACCAACCAGACGAACCATCCATGGCCCGTGACATCCGTAACAACATCGGCAAAGGCGTCAAAACCGCTACAATGAATGTCAACAGGACCTAGGAATCCTCGTCGCCGCTGTCGTGTTGACTTGGCCGATGTACCGCCGCCTGGTGAGGCAGTCGAACATAGCCGCGGCGGAGGGCGATTACACCGCTGCACTGGACGCAGCGATGCGGCTGCGCAGATCCTGGCTCCCGGCGGCGATGATTGAACGGATCCTCGACCCCGGCCTCCTGGATGCGCTCGTCGGCGCCCGGCTTAACCAACTCGGCCGGTGCCAGGAGGCCCTGGAATGGTGCGATCGAGGATTGCGTATCGCCCGCAATCCGAGAACCAAGGCCATTCTCCACGAATGTGCTGCGATGGTCCATTCCACGATCGGCGACGCGACGCGATGCGAACAGCACTTAACCGCCTTGGCCGAAGTACTCCAGAAGCATCGCATACCGGAGATCGAATGGGGCGCAACCGCGATGTTCTGCGCGAACAACCTTGGCCAACTCGAAGAGGCTTGGCAGATCGCCCGCCAGGAAAGCGATCGGCGCGGCGGGCAAGTCTCCAACCGCTGGGTGGCGGCGGCGATCCAGGCGCTCGAGAATCTCGGGCGGCACGCGGAGGTGTTACATCTGACCGAATGGGTCCTCCAACAGGGCACGCAGAGGACAAGGTCCATCCCCGCGGCTCACAATCCCGAGGCCGCCGTCGGCGCCGCGGAGCTTCGCGCGAGCTACCTGCGCACCATTCACGGGTTATCCTTGCTGGGCGGGGCCGAGTCCACCCTGGAGAGCGGACAATACGACCTCTGCGAGCGCTATCTCGCCGTTCTGGAGTCCATCGACCTGAAGGAACCTGTCCTTCGTGCTCTCCTGACCGGCCTGCGATCCAAGCTGTCCGCTCACACAGGTGATCGCGCGGCCGTTGTCGACGCCGCACGGACCATCGACGAGCTGACAGCCAAGTACCCGGAGCATCGGCGCCTTCGACCCGTCGCGAACCTGGCGCTCGCCGAGTCTTGGCAAATACTTGGCGAGCATGAGAGAGCCATCTCTCTGTTGTCTCAAATCGATCCGGCCGTGCTGTCGCTGGTGGATCGATCGCTCTTGGCCGCACTGATGGCCAAGTCGCTCGAAACCCTCGGCCAGACCGCACAGGCCCAGGCAAAACGCGAAGAGGCGCAGCGACTGGCTCCGGCGGCATACTGGAACCGGCCGTCCGAGGCCGCTGACGAAGCCGCCGTCGAGACCGCCGCGCCGGGGATCACTCTGCCCGGCGAGACGTTGATCATCAGGTCCGCTGTGGAACCTCTGGCAGACCAGCCCGTCGAGCCTGTGGCATCCGGCACGGCGTGCGCGGCATGGATCTTGGCCGTCCCGGCGCTGATACCCCTTGTGGGAAGCCTGCCGGCCATCGCCCTGTTCATCCTGTCACTGATCCTGCTGTTTCGCGACAAACGTCGACTCCACGACCGCCGCGTTGGCGTTGCCGGACTGGCCATCTCCGTTTTTTCCCTGGGCTGCGCAGGTCTGGCCGGATTCAACGTCGCAAAGATGGCCTTGGATCACATACGCAGCAAGCACGCTGCTGCCAAGACCGAGTATTCCGATGCGGAACAGGAGGAGTCGCAGGATGCGCCTCCCGTCACTTCATTTGCTCCGGAGCACGAGCAGGACGAGACGGACGACATTCCCGTGCTCGAAGAGACTGAGGAACCTGCGCCGATGCCCGCGAGCACGCTGCCCGAGGAAGGAATCCGGAAACAACCGCAGCCCATCTGGCACCACGTCGTGGTTCTTGCGGTGCTCGTGGTGTCGATCATCTTCCATGAAATCGCCCATGGCGTCGCCGCCTGGTGGTCGGGCGATCCGACGGCCCGCGACCTCGGCCGGCTCAACCTCAATCCCATCCGGCACATCGATCCCTTCGGCAGTATCATCGTGCCATTGGTGCTCAGTCTTCTACCGGGAGACACCGTCATCGGCTGGGCCAAGCCCGTCCCCGTCCGGCCGCAGAAGTACCGAAACTTCCGGCGTGGCAATCTCGGCGTCTCGTTGGCCGGCGTATCCCTGAACCTGATGCTGGCCCTCTTCGCGGCAAACATCCTCATGGTCCTTATTATCCTTCTCGGCGTTGTGCACCCGGCCGAGCGGTATTTCGACCCGGTGGCACTGCTTCTGGGGCGCCTCCATTTGCCGGGCGTGCCCTACGCCTCGTTGTGGGTCGGGGGAATCAAGATTTGCACGACGGCAGTGCTCATCAACCTGGCGCTGGCGAATCTCAACTTGCTGCCCCTCCCGCCGCTGGATGGTTTCGGCGCATTGCACAGCTTCCTGCCCAACTTCGCGTCGGCGCTGGCTAACAAGCTCGGTGGGGTGGGCCTGATCGTTTTGTTCTTCCTGCTGGCCAGCAGAATAGGCTACATCCTGTTCGCGCCCACGATCGTGGTCGGCGCGCTGCTCCTGCTGCTGGTCATGTTTCTCGGCGGATGGGCGATTTGAGCCGGCTTACACCGGACCGGCGAGCCTCAATTCACCCGGCGCGGGCCCGTGCAGCACTGTGAGCCAGATCCAGCGACTTGGCCTCGCCGCACTTACCCCGCACACGCTGCGGCCAATAGCGGGCGGCCGTGAAAGACCAATCGTACTCGCCGGCCGACAAACGCCTCCAGCACTCGGCCGGCTCCTTCCAGACGGGTGACAACAGTTCGCTCAGCGGCGCGGCGTTGATCAGAACACCGTCATCAGGCTCAAGCTGCCAACCCACCGTTCGGCCTTCCTCGTCCGATGCGCTCAAGATACGCTCGATCGCCTCATTCAACGCCTGTAAGTCAGCCGCCAACGAGCTATCACCTCGCCCAATCGCCTCGCTCAACCGACCGGCAACATGCTGCGGGCCTCGCAGCCGTTCGAGCGCCGTCACACTGAGCCGCTCGTAATACAGGTAGGCGCTATACCCACGCCCGCAAGACTGCACCAGCCAATAGACCGGACGACCGTGATACCGACGCAAATGGTCACGAAAGAAGCGGCCGGCCAGGTATCTGCGCAGCCCGACAATCAAATCGCGATGCTTGCCGGTTGCATAGCCGACCACTTCCTCCGTCCCCCTATCCCCAAGCGTCATCCTCAGCACGCGCATCACCAGCTCGGCCACGTCGTCTCCCCCATCGCCCGACAGCTCAGCAATCCCGTCGGAGACAACCAGTCTCCTCAGGCCCGAGGCAGTGCGGGCGTCAAAGCGGCCACAACCGAGCGCCCCTTGGACGCCGGGGCGAAACCGCCCCATCACCACGCCCACGGCGTAGCTAAGCCATCGGTGAGCCAGGTCGACACGCCGCTGGTGAGCCAGATCCACACGCCGCTGGTGAGCCAGATCCACACGCCGCTGGTGAGCCAGATCCACACGCC
>DAOOIV010000065.1:11383-17378 GCA_035384605.1 Phycisphaerae bacterium | reverse complement strand
ACACGCCGCTGGTGAGCCAGATCCACACGCCGCTGGTGAGCCAGATCCACACGCCGCTGGTGCGAGAATCCGTTCTCGCACCCCTCATCTCGCTCGTGCGAGAATCCTTTCTCGCACCCCTCATCTCGCTCGTGCGAGAATCCGTTCTCGCACACTTCATCCGGCGAATCCTTTCCTCCCACCTCATTGCGGGGCGGGAATCTCGCGTCACCCGTGTCGAGATGGGAATCTCGACACAGCGAGCCTCCCCTCTCACCTCCCCCCCTTGGCAAGCGGCTCGCCGTCCTCCCCCCCTTGGCAAGGGGGGGCTGGGGGGGGTCTCCGTTCACATCCGCCTCGATAGCCGCCCGATCCTCCGGGCCAAGCACATACAGCGTATAAACCTCCTCATCAATCAGCCGCTCGATCTCCGCCAGTTCCTGACGACGCCGCTTCGCAGCTTCCGGCCCGGTTCTCCAATCCGGCGGCTGGACAAACTCCCAGGTCGTCTCATCCTCCAGACTGTTCCGGCGTGCCAGTTCAATGGCCCGCGAGACGTGCGACTCAAGCGCCTCCACCGCTGATGGATCCGCCTGCGGGTACGGCAGATCGCCGACCTCCCGCCCACCGAAATGAACCGTCGGATTCAGCAGATCGATCACATGGCGGGCGAAGCTCGAGTTCATGATCGCCAGCGTTTCCAGCGACGACCCGCGGCCGTCTAACTGAAACGCCGCCATGCCTTCCACATTGCAGATAAACCCCGGCGGCAGGATACGAACGCTCAACCCCCGTGAGCTGGTGTGGGTCCAGGTGACACCGGACCGGAAGTAATAGTCCATGTTCTGCGGCCGCGACGCCACCTTGCCTGATTCGATACCCAGTGTGCGAATCTCGGCCCCGTCGTTCGCCCAATTAACGACGTATTCCTGGTTGCCGTACCAGCGACGAAAGTCGCCACCCTTGATATGCGGGAACCACTTGCGGCCGGTGGCCAGGGCGGCGGCGCGATCGCGGCAACCGAAAGCAATGCACCGATTGGCGGCAACCGCATCATCGGGATCATCTCGAAAGAACACTTCCCACCAGAAACGCAGAAAGCGGAAATTGTCACTGGTCTGCAAACCCACTGTCGGCCGGGCGATCTCACGCAGCCTCGGCAGGTGGTCGAACAGACCTCGCACGCGAGGCGTGATCCAAAACACCCAGGGCCGGCCAGGCAAATGATCGAAATCCCCTTGTCGGCAGCGGAAGACTCGGCTGTCGGCTTCCCCGCGCCGCAACACGGTAACCGCTTGCTCGAACGCCTGTTGCTTGGCCTGCGCGCCCGAAGCCCGGGTGAGGCGGAAGAATGTCCCCAAGCAGTCGTCACGGTTCCCAGGGTCTGCCTCGCGGCGGAGCACGTAGAATGCGGCATCGACCACCGCGTCGGGAAACGTACCCAGCCCGCCTTGTACGAGCGTCTCGATGGCAACCGAACGACGCAGCACATCCCGCAGGTCGGCAAAACTCGATATGAACATGAACGTCTGCGGGGTGATGATACCTAACCGCGCGCCTTCGGCGAGAAGGCCAACGCATCGCTCAAGAAAAGCACCATAGAGGTTGCGTTTGCCGGCCGGATAAGCATTGGCGATGAATGACTTGAGCGAGGCGTCGTAATCCCGGCTATCGAGATACGGCGGATTAGTCACGACAACGTCATAGGTCGCCTCGAAAACATCTGTGGTCGCTTCCCCAATCTCCCTGTTGTGCTCCCACAACATGCCTCCCGCAAGCCGCAAAGCATCGGCGCAGTACAAATGCAGAGGGACTATCGGCGTGTTCGGAGTAAGAGAAACCGCCTTCAGATACAACGTCACGGCCGACAGTCGCACGGCCAAGGGATCAATATCGAAACCGAACAGATTATTGGCCAGAATCGCGGCTGGAATCGCCGACTTACCGGCGACCGAAGGTCGATCGGGCCAACCTGGCTGCCCGGTGTGCTCCAGCTCCTCGCGATACATCTCCGCCAGCAAATCGAAGACCACAAGCCCGAAGTGCATCGCTCCGCAGGCCGGATCGAGGACGCGAATCTCGCAAGCCGGCTTCAGCTTCGCATGCGGCAGCGGCTCAGCCGGCGGGACAAGGTATTCTAACCGGTCGGCCAGGCGCGAATCGGGATGCATCTGCAACCACAGCCGGCCGAGGGTGTTCTCGACCAGGAACCGCACGATCCATCGGGGCGTGAAAAGCTGCGTCTTGGCTGGGAGCAGCTCGGCCGTCACCTTCGGCGGACGCGAACCGCGAAAGACCGCGATGTCCGGCTCGTTGAAGTATTGGTAGAACCAGCCCAGGCTCTCCTCGTTGCCGGGCTGCCACGCCTCCGCGAGAAGAGGCTCATCCAGAATCGCGTCAAGTGCGGACTTGGTGTCCGATGACTCCCCAACCCTCGCTGGGGATGGGACGGAAGACGCTAACAATGAGTACCGCTCGTCCCGGAATCCCCTCCGGGCCGTCTTTCTTGACGAAATCCGTTCCACAGTTGGCAAAGACGAGGATGAGAATCCTCCACCTGGAAGGCCCCGAAGAGGATTCTGGGGCCTGCCGACACTCGCATCACGAGGAACGTCCCGCCCTGCCACCCCCCCTTGCCCCCCCTTGCCAAGAGGGGGAGTCTCGTTGAGCGGCAGCAGGTAATCAAGGACTCCGGCATCCAGGCCGCGGGCTTGTAGCATTCGGTTCGCGGCGGCCCTCAGAAGATGCGTCGCGGCCGCCTTGCGCGTCTCGATCCTGCCGGGCTCCGCGCCCGCCGCGCGCAGAGCCTCCATCAGCACCGCACGACACCGCAAGGCCGCGTCTCGAATGGCAGTCGTATCCAATGGCAGCTCCAGATCATTCAACAAGAGCAATCAGGAGCATCAGACTACACAGACCGAGGCCGTGTCAAGCACCCGCGATCTGTCTTGACGAGCCCAGCTGCTTATTCCGGGAGCGAACGGAATCGGCGTGCAAAGCCCGCCCTACCAGATGTAGGCCGAGGTGATCCTCGCATGGATCAATAATCGCAGTACCACCCGTCGCAATAGCCCCAATCCATGTAATCATAGTAGTCGCCGTAGTCGTAGTAGTTCGCGTAGTCCGAGTAATTGCCATAGTTGGAGTAATCGGAGTAGTTACCATAGTTCGAGTAGTCAGAGTAGTTCGCGTAGTCGTAGTAGTCTGAATAGTCATAGTAGTCGGCGTAGTTGCCGTAGTCGCAGTAGCTGCCGTCGCAGTGCGAGTAGTCCTGGCCTGCACCGTCGCAGTAGCTGCAAGCGTCGTCGCCGCCCCAGTCGGAGTAGTTTCCGTAGTCGGAGTAATCGTTGTAGCCGAAATCCAGATAGTGATCGTAGAGCCAGCCGCCGCTTGCGTGATCGTCATCAGGCTCAATATCGATCCAGCATCCCTGCCCAAGCGAGCCCAGCGCGGTTCCGATGGCTCCCAGCTTGATCAAATGCGAGCCCAGCGTGCGGAAAAACGCCCGGCGGCTGATAGGGCTCAGAGGCTGCTGGTCCGGCTCTTCCGGGGTGGCCATGAATGCACCCGGCCGTAAGCCCGGCAGAGTAAAGGCGGCATCCAATCAGACACGCGAACCAGCAGAAGGTTGGCTGCGAGACAGCCCGTTCCACCCTGTGGCAACGGCATCTTACCGGTGAGCAAGCACCGTTCTTCAGGGACGGCATTATAGGCCGTTTTCGCCTTCAGTCAGATTCCCCTGTTGAGTCGACTCAAGCCCAATCGTACAATGCATTTGCAGTCGCGGAACGAATGAAGAGGAGAATGGCCTGATGAACCTTCTTTGCGCCGGCACACTCTCCAAAGGATCTCTCCGTGTCCAGACATGTCCGCGCCATTTCGCGCGGGCTTTGGGTATCGTCCTGGCCTCCCTCCTTGCCGGCTCGTCTGCAGCCTCGGCCCAGCCGACCGAGAGCCGGCTCGGGCTGCACATGATCATCAACTACACGAGCGGGGCTTCGCAGGTAGTCAACGCCCACCCACGAATCCACAAGATCCTCGACACCCACGGCGCCATGCTGGCGTCAGCACGCGATTTCAAGAACAACAACCCCAACGGCGTGCTGGTCCTGCGAATCTACACCACGAAGTCGTACAACATCTCGCACGACCCTGCGTGGGCAGCCACAGATTTCTGGAACACGGTCCTGGCCCCGCCCATCAATAGCCTGTCAGCCCAGGACCGGGCGCTGATCGACTACGTCGAGGGACCCAACGAATGCGACAGCACCCCCTGCTGGGGGTCCATTCAGAATGCGCAGTGGCTCAACAACTTCTGGCTTTCTCTGGCTCCCCTCATCGCCAACGCCGGGTTCCGCCCCTGTGCCTTCTGCATTCCCGTGGGCAACCCGCCGGGCTCGCTGAGCGATATGCAGGCCCAGCTCGATGCCGTCGTGCCGGCGCTCCGGGTCTGCAAAAGCTACAACGGCGGGTGGAGTTATCACGCATATACTCTTCCCTACTCCAAGAGCGTGAGCACGGAGATCTGGTACTCGCTGCGATACCGCCAGTTTTACAGCTACTTCCGGAGCACCTACCCCGACCTGGCCGACCTGCCACTGCTGCTGACTGAAGGCGGCGTCGACGGCCAGAGCGGCGAGGGCGGCCCGGGATGGAAGGTCGACGATGCGGCCCGGTACGTCGACTGGCTGACTTGGTTTGACGCTCGGATGAAAGAAGACCCTTACGTCGTCGGTTGCACGTTGTTCCAATCGGGCGACCTGTCCGGCTGGTTCTCCTTCGACACCGAGGAAATCAACCCCTGGTTGGCCCAGCACATCCTCTCGTCTGTTCCTCCGACGCCGCCCGCCGTACCCGCCAATCTCAACGCCGCGATCAACGGCCCGACTTCCGTGCAACTGACCTGGAGCTCTGCAAGCGGTGCAATCAGCTACAACGTGAAACGATCAATGACCGGCGGAGACTCCTACTCGACCATCGGAACGTCCACCACGCTCAGTTACACCGATAACGACCTGACGCTGGGAGCCACTTATCACTACGTCGTCAGCGCGGTCAATAACGTGGGTGAAAGCGCGAATTCGAACGAGTCCACCATCACCGTTACAGGCGGATACGCGGCCAATTCAGGCGGTTCCTCGGCCGGCAGATTCGCTGCCGACACATGCTACGACGGCGGGTACACCTATATGACCAGTGCGTCGGTCGATACAACCGGCGCGACCGATCCGGCACCGCAGGCCGTCTATCAGTCGGAGCGGTGGGCGTCTCCGTCGTTCACTTACACCTTCCCCAATCTCGTCGCCGGTGCCGAGTACACTGTCCGCCTGCACTTCGCCGAGATCTACTTCACATCCGCCGGCAAACGCAGGTTCAATGTGAGCATCAACGGAGCGCAGGTGCTCACCAATTTTGACATCATCGGCACGGCCGGTGCGGCCAATAAGGCCGTCGTTCACACATTCACAACCAACGCCAACCCGAGCGGCCAAGTCATCATCCAGTATTCAGCAGGCTCGGCCGACAATCCCAAAGCCGGCGGCATCGAAATCATCCGCAACCTCCCGCCGGTCTATATGGGCGATTTCGATCAGGATCTCGACGTCGATCAAAGAGATTTCGGCCTGCTCCAGGCGTGCCTGAGCGGAAATGGCATCACGCAAAACGATCCTTCATGCACCGCCGCCGATCTGGACGGCGATGCCGATGTCGACCTGGCTGATTTCGGCGTCTTCCTGAACTGCCTGAGCGGCGAGCGGGTGATGCCGCCAGAAAGCTGCCGCACGTAGCGGCGTCCCTCGCTGGTTTCCTCGTCGTTTGAAAGCGTTGCGCTCTGGGATAACCGGCGGGATAAACCCGCTTGACGAGCCGAGGGGTTTATCCCCTCGGTCCTCTTGACGCCGTTCGTTCGCTGGTCAGGCAGAAGACCGGCGGCATAAAGCCGCCGGCTCGTGAAGACACGGGGTTTATCCCCTCGGTCCTCTTGACGCCGTTCGTTCGCTGGTCAGGCAGAAGA
>DAOOIV010000065.1:0-11283 GCA_035384605.1 Phycisphaerae bacterium | reverse complement strand
TCGTGAAGACACGGGGTTTATCCCCTCGGTCCTCTTGACACCGTTCGTTCGCTGGCCGGGCGAGAGACCGGCGGCATAAAGCCGCCGGCTCGTCAAGACAGCATATCCCTCGGGTATCACTTGCGCGCCGACTACCATCCCTTGCGATATGGCGGGTCGATGTACTGATTGGCCTCGGGAATGTTCGTGATCTTGCGATTCTTGGCGTCCCACTCGATGCGTTTGCCGACGCGGACGGCCACGGTCCCGAGCAGTAGCGACTCGGTCATCACGCTTGCCCGGCCGAAATGACTCATGTAGTCCAGGCCCAGGTCGCCGTTCTTGCAGTTGCGAATCCATTCCTCGTGATGACCCGGCGAGTCGGGAATCGTCCGCGGCGGCTGCTTGAGGTCCTTGAACTTGTCTTCGGGCAGCAGTACCCTGGCAGCGCCGTCGGCACTTGGCATGAATAGCGTACCTTTCTCGCCGACGACGATCATGCCGTTGTCAGGAAGCTCGCGGTTCTCGATCAGCTCCGGCGAGGGCTTCTTGCCGCCATCGTACCAGTACAGGCGAACGCCGGGACGATCGGAATTGCCCGGAAACTCCCATTTCACCTTGCTCCATGCAGGGTAGGTCTCCTCATACGGCTCAGAGCACTCGCATTCGATCGCCGTCGGATCGCGCAGATCAAGGCCCCAGAAAGCCACGTTGCAGATGTGGCAAGCCATGTCGCCGATGGCCCCCGTGCCGAAGTCATACCAGCCCCGCCACTTGCCGGGCAGATACGCGGGGTGGTACGGCCGCTGGGGGGCGACACCGAGCCACAGGTCCCATTTCAACGTCGCCGGCACCGGCGGCGTCTCGATCGGACGGTCAAGGGCCTGTTTCCAGAACGTACCCGGCCGATCACTCCAACTGTGTATCTCCCGAACCGTCCCCAGTACCCCGGCCCGCAGTAGCTCCACGTTGCGCCGGGCACCGCTTTGGGCGTTGCCTCCGTTGCCCATTTGGGTCACCACCTTGTGCTTCGCGGTTGCCTCGGCAACACGGCGAGCCTCGGCCACCGTGCGAACCAGTGGCTTCTCGCAGTAGACGTGCTTGCCGAGTTCGATCGCAGCAAGCGTGATCGGAGCATGCATGTGATCCGGCGTGCTGACTACAACCGCATCAATCTGCTTGTGCAGCTTGTCAAACATTACCCGGTAGTCGGCGAACTTCGTAACATTCGAAAGCCGCTTGAAGGTCTGCCCGCCGCGCACCTCGTCAACTTCACACAAGGCAACAATTCTCTCGTTCATCATTGCCCCAACATTGTCCGCGCCACGACCACCGATTCCCACACAGGCAACGCCGAGCTTCTCGTTGGGCGACTTGCCGGCGGCCCGCGCCGGCCGGCCGGAAACCCAGAAACCCGCTCCGGCGGCTATCGTGGTCTTTAGAAAGCGACGTCGGCTCGTTTTGTTCGTCATAGGGTCCTCCTGAGATACCAACCACGGCCTCAACCCGGCGGGTGACTCCATAGCATCGCCGCCGGCTCGTGGACGTCCCGGGCCGGCTCGTTTAGCATAGCGAACACAGAGGTGAAAAACACATGCTCTGGCAACGTATTGCGTTCGGGACCTTGATGATCGCCGTCGTTGTGGGCCTCGCCTGGCTCGATGGCTGGCTTTCGGCGTGCGGCTTAACCTCGCTCGATGAAGGCGTGCTTGGCGGCGCTACCAGGATCCGGCTGATGTGCGGGCTGGCCCTGACACTGGCCTTGGCCCTGCTGATCATGCTGGCCGTTTTCGAGATGGGCCGGCTCAGCCGGCAAGGAGGCCACAATCCGGCCACCAACTGGGCTGCGTTTGTGTCGGTCCTGCTGATGCTCGCGCCTTGGATCGAGGCTCAGCAGAAGCTGTCGTCCGCGGTGCCTGCTCTCCGCCTCACAGGAGGCATGCCGCTCTCACTGTTCCTCCTTACCGGCGGCATCCTGGGAGCCTCCCTGTGTATCCTCGCACGCAAGACCACCGAGAGGGCCTTCTCCAACTTGGCCGTCACATGCTTAATGATGCTCTATCTCGGACTCCTGGGCTCATTTGTCATCCGAATTCGTTGCCTTGATGCCGGACCAGCCGGTGCAGCCTTGGTCATCTTCTTCATCCTGACCGTAAAAGCCGCTGACATCGGGGCGTACTTCACAGGCATCGCCTGCGGAAAACACAAGCTAGCGCCTTGGGTCAGTCCCGGAAAGACCATCGAAGGGGCTGCAGGTGCGGTTGTCCTTGCGGCTTTTGCTGCCTGCGCGGCCATCTGGCTTTGGGAGTGCTGCCTGGACTCCACTCTTGGGCCGCCCCCTTTCAGCCTCGCGCAAGCCGTTATTTTTGGGCTGGTTACGGCCGTTTGTGGCCACCTGGGAGACCTCGTTGAGTCGCTGATGAAGCGGGATCTCGGCAGCAAAGACTCCGGACAAGTCGTTCCGGCCTTCGGCGGATTGCTGGATATCCTGGATTCACCAGTGTTTACGGCTCCGATCGCATGGTGGTTGCTGACATTCTTCGGCCGTATCGGTTAAAATAGAGTTGTCGGGCAAAGCCGGCGACTTAGGCCGGTTCGGACCGGCTGGGTCGTTGGACTGCCTTGTTGACGGGAGATAGCAGGCAAGTTGGAACTTACCATAACGCTGAACGACGCTCGCAAGCGGAATGCCCTTTTCGGTTCGGCAGACCGCCATCTGAGACAGATCCGGGGTGCGTTCGGCATACAGCTTAGCGCAAGGGACTCGACCGTCAAGTTGTCAGGTGCCGCCCACGCCGTCGGACAGGCTGCATCGGTCATCGACTTTCTGCAACGTGCGGTCCGCGATTCGGACGAACTGACGGACGAGCAGGTCTCCGAGGCCATCGGGTACGTCATCCAGTTGAACAATCCCGAGAACCGCGATGAGGATATCATCGAGGTCTACAGCCGTACGACCGTCACGCGGCCCCGGACAGATGGACAGCGAGCCTACGTTCAGGCCATGCGCGGCCACGATCTGGTCTTCTGCGTCGGGCCCGCCGGAAGCGGCAAGACCTACTTGGCGGTGGCCGTGGCAGTCTCGATGCTCAAGGCCGGAACCGTCAAGCGGATCGTACTGGTGCGGCCGGCGGTTGAAGCCGGCGAGAAACTCGGCTTTCTGCCCGGCGACATGCAGGCCAAGGTCAACCCTTATTTGCGCCCGCTCTTCGACGCAATGGGCGACATGATGACCTTCGAGCAGATCCGGCGATTCATGGAAAATGACGTCATCGAGATCGCTCCTCTGGCCTTCATGCGAGGTCGAACGCTCAACAACGCTGTTGTGATTCTTGATGAAGCCCAGAACACGACGCGGCTGCAAATGCTGATGTTCCTGACGCGACTGGGACACCACAGCAAGATGATCGTGACGGGCGACGACAGCCAAATCGACCTCCTGGATCCGGAGTCGAGCGGAATCAGCGACGCGTTGCGACGTCTTCGGTGCATCCCCGGGATCGCCATTATCAGGCTGGAAAAGCAGGACATCGTCCGGCACCGGCTGGTTCAGGATATCGTCAACGCCTACGCTAACGGGAAACCATGATGTTATGGGACGCGGCCAGGCGGGTCTTTCCCCGCGCCGGGTCTTTGTCGATGAAATGCCGTGTGTGCAGAGCGGGACGATGGCGCAACCCCTGACACCGGCACTCGCGGCACTGTTGCCGAGGTTCTCTTAGAATCGTGAGTTCGCGACCGTCACCTGTATCCGAATCGCGACGCCAGGAAGCCCGTCGCCAGCGCGACGAGCGACGGGAGACCCTCTGGATGAGCCTGCGACGCAGGGTTCGCCCCTCGTCATTGCTGATGGGGGTGGTTTTCTACATCGGCGTCCTTGTGGTTCAATTCTGGGGCAGCGATACGATGCCCTGGAGCCTCCAGCAACTCGTCGACCGGGACATCAACGCACGCGTCGATTTCTTCTACGAGGATCAGGCGGCGACAGAAGCCAACCGCCAGAAAGCGCGCGACGGGGCGCCATCCGTCTTCGTGTTCGACGCCGGTACCGCGCAGGTGGAACCTCAGACGGTGATTCGCACTCAGATGCATGAGCTGCGCGAATTGGTCGCCAAAGCCGAGAACTCCGACGCCAAGGCGATCCGGGACCAAGCGGCCGCCAAAGGTTGGATGCTGGACGACGGCGCGGTGTCGGCACTGCGGGCTTTCGCACCAGCCGCCAGGAAGGCTGAGTATGAGCGGATGGTCGATGCCCTCCTGTCACGGCTGTTGATCGTCAACACACCCGAAGATCCGAACCGCAAATCGACGCCTCCAAAAGTGTTGCTGAGAACGAAGGACAAGAACGGGGCCACTACCGACAAAGAAGTAGGTAGCGATCTGCTCATTTATCTGCCGAAAGCAAAGGATACAAAGATCGATGATCAGATCATGGCAGCGATGCACGGCGTTCGCTCCTGCCCGGAGGCGCTGCACAAACCGTTTGCGGATATCGTCCTCAAGGTAGTCGCCGGACCGGCCAAAGACAAGCCTTCCTACACTCCGTTCTGGCAGTACAACGCGGCCCTGACGGCGGAGCAAATGAACGCCGCCGCCGAACTCGTCAAAGAGGAAATCGTCTCCTACAAGGCGGGAACGACCCTCGTCGGGGCCAAAACCGTGCTCGGACCGGCCGAGCTGAACCTGCTGAAGCACGAACACAAAGCCTATCTTGAGGCTCAGAAAACGGATCCTGTCCTGCGGCAGCGGAGACTGTTGCGACAGCTCGGCACGGCCGTCGTTGTACTGATCGTGGTGACCGGGTTTGCCGCCTACGTCGTGTCCTACCGCCCCAGGATTACCGAGGTTCCTTCGCGGACACTGGCCCTGACCGGTTTGCTCCTGACCATGATCGTTCTGAGCCACTTGGTGGACCGTCTCCAGGGCTTTGGCAGCGACTTTCCGGCCGAGACCTGTGTCTTTTTCGTGGTTATTGCCTCCGCTCTGCTGACGATCGCCTACGACCAGAGGTTCGGCTTCGGCGTCGCGGCGGTGCTGACGGTGCTGACGACGCTCACCGTAGACGGCGATTTCAACCTCTTCCTCAACTACATGACGGCCGCAGGCGTCACCGTGGCACTGCTGAAGGACATTCGCACTCGCAGCAAGATCATCGCCGTAGGGGCGATCACCGCCGTCGCCACCGCCCTGGTGTCGGCGGCGACCAGCCTTGTGGCCGAGCAACCATGGCTCTATATCGTGACCCGCGCCGCCCTGTCAGGGAGCATGGCTCTCTTCGCCGGCTTCATCGTGCAGGGCATTCTGCCGCATTTCGAGAAAGTGTTTGGCGTTGCGACGAGCATGACGCTGCTCGAGTGGTGTGACGCGAGCAAGCCTTTGCTTCGGCGCCTGGCCCAGGAAACGCCGGGCACGTACAGCCACTCGCTGGTCCTGAGCCAGATGGCCGAAGAGGCCTGTGAGACGATCGGTGCCCACGGCCTGCTGGCCCGCGTGGGCGCGCTCTATCACGACATTGGCAAGGCCCAGAAACCGGATTACTTCGTCGAGAATCAGGAGGCAAGGATGAACCGGCACGACCGCCTCTCGCCGACCTTGAGCCTGCTGATCATCGTTGGACACGTCAAAGACGGCATTGAGATGGCCCGCGCCTATGGTTTGCCGCGTGTGCTTCATCAGTTTATCAACGAGCACCACGGAACGACTGTGGTACGATACTTCCATCACATGGCCAGCGAGGCGGCCGCGAAGAGCCCGTTGAAGGGCAAGCACGACCGTCAGGTTTCTGAAAGCGAGTTCCGCTACCCCGGTCCCAAGCCGCGATCAAAGGAATCAGCAATCCTCATGCTGTGCGATGCCTGCGAAGGCGCCGTCCGGGCCCTGAACGAGCCCACGCCCGGCCGCATCGAAAGCACGGTCCATCACGTGGTCATGGACCGTCTGAACGACGGTCAGTTCGACGACTGCGAGATCAACCTCCGCGAGTTGAGCCTGGTCGAGCAGTCCATCGTCAGGAGCCTGTGCGCCATTCATCACGGACGGATCAAATACCCGAAGGCCGATCGCCCGGCGCCGCCAAGAGCTCCCGTCCCGGAAAACGAAGCCGGCGCGATGCGCAACGGCGCGGCCGACGTGCCGGAGGTAGTCGAGCAGGCGTGAGAACCAAGACACACGCAACCCAGACCGGTTCTGCTGATTGCCGCATCACGGCCCGCCGGTTCGCCACATGCCACGAGGTCAACACCAGCCGGATCGTGCAGGCAGTGCGGGCCGCGCTCGGTAACCGGCCGTGCCGCAGCCTGGCCGTCGTCATCGTGGACGACGCCCGGATCGCCCAACTACACCGGCAGTTCATGGCCGACCCGACTCCCACCGATGTGTTGACCTTTGATCTTAGAGATGATCTCATCAACGGCCCGATCGAGGGCGAAGTTGTCGTTTCGGTCGAGACGGCCAGACGTCAGGCGAGACGGTATCGCACCGAGCCGGATCAGGAGTTGCTCAGATACGCAATTCACGGCACATTGCACCTCGTCGGCTTCGATGATCGTACGCCCTCCGAGCGACGACGAATGCGCAGAGAGGAAGATCGAATTCTGGTGCAACTCGCTGGCAAGGGGCCCGGAACGGGAAAACGGATGCGGCCGCGCCGGGCAAGACCCAGGCATCCGCAAGAGACTGTCGGTCGTGCTTAGTATAGAGTTCTGGATCGGGCTTGTCCTGCTGCTGGTGCTCGTGCTGGCCACCACCGCCAACACGTCGGTGCGACATTTCTCGCGCCTTCGGCTGCAGAAGGAACTCGAGAAGCGCGGACGTTCAGACTTGTTTCCCCGGTTGATCGACAACCAGGTCGCGCTGCTGTTCTGCTCATCGTTGCTGCGCATCTGCTGCATCATCGCCCTTGTCCTCCTGATCGAGCATGTCTTCCGCAACACCCCGGCCGGCGCTCGCGTCGGCATGGATCACGAATTCCTTGCTCATTATGGCATTACGTTCCTCAGTGCGTTGCTCCTGGTCATGGTGTTCGGGGTCGCGATTCCCAACGCCTGGGCTCGCTACGACGCCGACAGATTCCTGGCCACCGGTCTCCCGACGCTCATGGTCCTCCAGAAAATGCTCCTGCCGCTGGTCTCCTTTCAGCACGCCGTGAACTGGATCGCGCGAAGGCTGGCGGGCATACCGGACGACAGCGACGTCCAGGACGAAGTGGAGGAAATCGAAAAGGAGATTCTGGGCGTGGTCAGCGAAGGCGAGGCCACGGGAGTCGTACACGAGAAATACGCGTCAATGATCGAGCGGATCATGCAGTTCCGCGACAAGACCGTCGGTCAGATCATGACCCCTCGAACGGACATCGTCGCGATTCCCTCGACCGCCACCCAGGAGGAAGCCAAAGAGCTCATCACCCGGGAAGGACACTCGCGAATTCCCGTGTACGACGAGAACATCGATGACATCCGCGGCGTCCTCTACGCCAAAGATCTGCTGACCCTCAGCGAAATTGACAGCTTCGACCCTCTTGAGATGATGCGCAAAGTGCCCTTTGTGCCCGAGTCCAAGCCCATAGCCGACCTCCTGCAGGAACTGCGCGAACAGAAGGTGCATCTGGCGATCGTTCTCGACGAATACGGCGGAACGGCAGGACTGGTGACCATCGAGGACATCATTGAAGAAATCGTCGGTGATATCGCCGATGAATACGAGACGCCGGCACCCGAGTCCATACGCCGGATCGACGAAAACACTATCGAGGTCGATGCCCGGGTCCGCATAGATGAAATCAACGAACAACTGCGCACCGAGCTGCCGGAAGGTGAGGATTATGACACCGTGGGCGGTTTCGTCTTCAGCGCCCTGGGCAAGATCCCCGAAACCGGCGAGGAGTTGTCGTATCAGAACGTGAAGTTCCGGGTTATCGATGCAGAGCAACGGCGCATCAACCGGTTGCGGGTACAGGTAACCCCCGACCGAACCCAGACATGAACAGTCCCACGAGCCGGCTCCCCGCCCCGCTCGGGGAAGCCTCAGCTCCATCGGGAGACAAACCTCAATGGCGGGTGCGTGACACACTGGCCGGGGGTACAATGTCGGCACCACGGGCGGCCTGTCCGCACGTCGGGGCGGCATAAGACCCTGGCAGGCCGGCTTCCAGTGTGACTCCTCCCTGGACTCTCCTGGAGCCTCAATGCCGGCAGTTATTGACACGCATCCGCCAATCGCCTTAAATAGAGACCTGCGGGCGATTAGCTCAGTTGGCTAGAGCGCTTGCTCGACATGCAAGAGGTCACTGGTTCAAGTCCAGTATCGCCCAATCGATCGTAATTCCCGCCGAATTCGCGAGTTGCGAAGACCCGTTGTCCGGCGGAGCGGCCGTAACCGAAGGCCCAAATGCGAGTAGTACTACTCGCGAAACCTCGGAGGTCGGTCGTGTCCGCCAAACCCAAGCGAAGGCCGCGCTACCGGATCGACAAGGCCACAGGTCCAGGCTCAGACCTCCTGATCTCGGCCGTTGGTCTGATTTTCCCTTGCGGGGATCCATGGTTTCTATCGACCTCTGCGGTTGCGAGCTCTGGCCAAACCCGCGATCAAACCGGGCCATTCAGCGATTGCCGGCGCACCTCAATGCCACCGGGTTCCCCTGCCCAGGCACCAACCTCCGACTCGAATACGAACCGACCGCCGCCGCTCCAACCCATCGCGCGGCCCGACTTTGGTTTCCGATGAGATCCGGAGGTTTGAGCCTTCCGGCGCCGCAGGTGGCGTTCCACGTAAAATCATTATCCACAGCTTCTTGCGCCTGCAGGTGCCGTGGCCGGCAGGTCTTGCCCCGACAATCATAAACCGTTGTCAGGATTGACTTTTGGGCGCGGGTGATCGATAATAAATTGAGACGCTTGCCGGGGGAGCTTGCGGCTGACGGCAGGTTTCCCTTCGACGAGGGTGGCGGCCCGAGAGCGATGAGGGGCTCTATGGTGGCTGATGCTTCTCGGATGGTCACCTCTGCTGGTGACCTTGAGTCGGGTCCAAGGCTGACTCGGCGGCAACGTTTCGAGTGAGGCTCTTGCCTCCGGGAGACGGACCATGGCCAATTACCACCACGGGCCCATGGCGGAGCTCGCCCACCAGCTTGCGCTGTCACCGGTCAGACTGCGTCTCAGACAGCTTGACGCCATTGAGCATCTCGTCGATATCATCGAACCTGACAAGAGCTACCCATACGACTTCGTCTGCAATCACATTACCGACTACACTCCGCGCGGCGGACTGCAGCGCACCATGCAGGGCAAGTCACTTATCGAGGATCTTGTCCAGATGGTGGAGGATCTGAGTTCCTCGCCTGTGCTGCCGGCCGGCATCTTTCGACCCTGCTACACCACCGAGGAACTCGCCGCTCGCCTGAAGGTTTCGACCAAGACGGTCTGCCGCTGGCGTCGACGCGGATTGCCCGGACGAAAGCTGCGTTATCCGGACGGCACGGTCAGGATGGCTTTCCTCGATCGATGCGTGGTCCGATTTGTGGTACGCCACCGGGATCTGGTACGGCGAGGCGCGGCCTTCAAGCAGCTTAGTGAAGATGAGAAGCGACGAATTGTCGAGCTGGCGCGATCGATCCTTCGTGAGCGTCGCGTCCGTCTGCACGAGCTGTCACAGATGATCGCCGCGCAGATCGGCCGAGCCGTGGAAACCGTCCGTTATACGTTGCGGCGATACGATCACGCCCATCCGAACGAGGCCCTGTTCGGCAACGGCGATCAGCCGCTGGTCGCGCCGGAAATGATGGCGATTTATGATCTCGTCGCGGCGGGCGTGCCTGTGACGAAAGTTGCGGAACAAACCGGCCGATCGGAAAGCGAAATCCGATCGATTGTTCGCGAAGTCCGCGTCCGTCAGCTCGCGGCCAAGGAGATATCCTACATCTACAACGCCGAATTCGATGCCCCCGGAGCGGACCGTCTCATTCTCGGTCGCCATCGCATCCCGGAGCCGGCCCGTCTCAAGCGCGTCCAGCCTCCGAAAGACCTCCCTCCTTACCTTCAGGATCTCTATCGCCAGCCCCTGCTCACACCCGAGCAGGAGCGAGACATGTTCCGGCGTTACAATTACGTCAAGTTCAAAGCCGACCGACTTCGCAAGAAACTCGACGCCACTAAAGCCACCGACGGCGAACTTGATGCCGTTGAATCCCTCTTGGCCGAGTCGGAGCGCCTCAAAAATGAGATTCTGCGGGCCAACCTGCGTCTGGTCGTCAGCATCGCCCGCCGGCACGTCGGTCGGTCTTCCTGCTTTTTCGAGGTCGTCAGCGACGGGAATCTCTCTCTCATGCGAGCGGTCGAGAAATTCGACTACGCGCGGGGCTTCAAGTTCAGTACATACGCCTCCTGGGCCATCATGCGGAATTACGCCCGGAGCATCCCGGAGCAGATGTACCAGTCCAGCAAGCTCGTGACCGGCTCGGACGAGGCCTTGGCGGTCGCCCCGGCACCGGATACCACGAGCCGCGATACCATGCTCGAAGGTGCTCGTCATCTCGTGCAGAAGGGTTTGCAGCTGCTGACCGCCCGGGAGCGCGACATCGTTGTGCGACATTACGGCCTTGACGACCGGCACGACCCCATGACCCTGGATCAGATCGGCGGCTTGTTCGGCGTCACGAAGGAGCGGGTCCGCCAGATCGAGCGACAGGCCATCGCGAAGCTCCGCCGGGCTCTGGGCGACGGGCAAGAGGCGTTTGTTGAGGCCTGATCCATTCAACTCTGCTGACCGGCGGTCCAACGGCCTGATTCACGACCTTTTGCCGGATGGCCGGTGCAGACCCGTCTGAAGCAAACAAGAACACGACACCCAGAAGGCGTTGCTGGCTACCCCTGTTTGTTGCCGGTGATGTTCCAGGCAAGGGCACGGGTCGGGTTGTTGTCGGCGGGGGTGATGGGAATGACCGCCGTCGAAGGGACTGAGGCGGTTGGCGGGGCACGTAGCTTTGAGGGCCAAGGTGTCAGCCCGGCGAAGTCGTGGAAGGCCGGTGGCGAGATCGGGCGCTGTGTTCTGGGTGGATCGGATGACGGGGAACCGGTTGGGGGTTTCTTTAAGTCTTTAAGCTTTAAGGACTTAAGATTTGCAGTTGGGTTCGTTTGGCGCGGGGGAGTGGTCAGGGTGGCGGCAGGTCGGCGCCCTGCTACGTCGGGGCGACTTGGCGGGGCTCTGACCTGCCCTGCCTGCTTCAGGATTCTTTTGGAGGCGCATGCCCACGCAAGGCCGTGGGCATGGCACCCGGCGGACCTGCCCTACCTGCTGGTGGAAGATTGGTAT